>CBINGT010000126.1:0-8734 GCA_966250245.1 uncultured Anaerolineae bacterium | reverse complement strand
GCACGCGCACGCGGATGAGAATCCACATGGTTTCAATCCACGCTCCCCGCGAGGGGGAGCGACAATGTAGTAGCGCGCGCCGAGCTGCTCCTTGATGTTTCAATCCACGCTCCCCGCGAGGGGGAGCGACCGCAACATATGGTGATGGATACCGCGCCGAACGCTGTATCTGGTGCCACTACCTTTACTTTACCAGGACTAGCATCGCTCATCAACGAAATATGCTGTTATTAAGGTGCGGAATCGCTGCGAACCTCTCGGAGAAACGCTGTTCACTTCCGGTTCGCAAATCGGCCTAGATAACAAGCGGGCCTTCCAGGTCTACAGACGGTTTAGCTCCAACGTGTTCAACCTGATCGCGCCAATTGTTCCCCAAATAGTAGAAGCGGAGACTATCGCTTGCAGGATCGATTTCGCTTTCGAGCAGGTGTTTCAGCATCTTCAATTGTGCGCCATCAATCAGGCATTCAAAAACCGAGTTCTGTACCCGTTGGCCGTAGTTTTCACAATGTTTGGCGACCTTACGCAGTCGCTTTTGCCCGGATGGGGTTGTAGTATTTACATCATAGGTAATGAGGACCATCATCACAACCTTCCTAGTTCCAGAAGAAGGGAGGATAGGCATCCAGGTCACCGCGCAGATACCGCGCCAACAATTGAGCCTGGACATGCGGGATCAGCCCAAAAGGAATGCGCTCTTTGAGATATGGGTGGACGATTTCATCTTTCTTTCGCTCCTGCCAAGCGGTGATGACAGCCTTGCGGGTGTCATCGTCCATCAGCACGCCGCCGCTCTCCTTTTGGACAAACCCCTTGCCGCTGACCTGCCTGCGGTTGACCAGCGTCAGCGCCAAGCGATCAGCAAACACCGGGCGCAGTTCTTCCATCAGGTCAAGCGCCAGCGAAGGGCGCCCCGGTCGATCGGCATGTAGAAAGCCCATCTGCGGATCTAGCCCTACGGTTTCAAGCGCAGAAACGACCTCGTTGGCCAAGAGTGAGTAAAAGAACGATAGCAGGGCGTTCATGTTATCAAGCGGTGGCCGGCGATTTCGGGCTTCGAAATAAAAGTCCTCTGTCTGGTGCAGGATCAGTTTCCCGAAAACGCGATAGTACTGTTTTGCAGCGCTCCCCTCCAACCCGCGCAGAGAGTCCACACACGTGGCTTCCTGCACCTCCGCAAGTATTGATTTCAAGAACTCAGAAGCTGCTTGTAAAGCTGGAACATCCACCAGTAGGGCATGGTCGCGCAGCGCGCGCTCGATAACCTTGCGGCTGTTGGCGATTTTTCCAAGCACGCAGGAGGCGGCAATGTAAACACAGGCTGCTTCATTCTGAACCAGTTCATACTGCTTCTTACGTAAGAGTAGATTTCCCTTCGTGGGTCCGGTGATGCGCGCCAGAAATCGCCCGCTGGGCCTGAGAAACGTCAGGCTGATGTTACGTTGAGCGCAAGCACCCATGAGAGCGGGACTGACTCCCAGATAGTTGAAGCAGATGATTCCCTGCAAGTTGTGTAGCGGCAGGCGCATCGTCTTGCTGTCATCTATTTTGACGACGATCGTCTCGCCATCCAACGACAGGAACGCTTCCGGCGTGGTGATATAGAGCACATTGCCGAGTTTTCGCATAACTTACGTTTCCTCGAGATAGCGCTTGATGTAGCGAGAAGCCGGTAGAGTTTTGGCCTGCAACTCAGGCACGCAAGACGCAGCCAGTGAACAGGACCGGCACGCTTTCGTCAGTTTGACTCTTGGCGTGTACCCTCGTTGGAAGTAGGCATGCATTTCCCTGGCAGCGTCGCGTACTAAAGCGCGAAGCTCGTCTGTGAAGGTTACCTGCACTCGGCGGCGCGTCTGCCCATAAAAGACATAGCCGTGCGGAATACTTGCGATCAGCATCTCTTCGAGGCAGATTGCCTGAGCACAAAGTTGGGCTTCGTCGCAGGCGTCGTGTTTCTGACGCCCGCGCTTATACTCGATTGGCGTAGCTTGGTAGAAGCCCTCGCGTCCGGGTAATTGGATGCCTTCAGACGAGCGGGCAAACTCCACCACGTCGCAGATCCCGGTCAGTCCCAGCGTGGGTGAGGAAACCGGCACTGACCGGGCAATGATCACGTCTCCCCGTTTTTCGGCGAAGAAAGGATCATCTGCCCGGTCGTGCATGATGCGCCCTTCGGCAGTGAGCGCATTTTCCTCCCACTGTTGCTCGACATAGATCAGCGCCCACTGCCGCCGGCAGAATACGAAGTGTTGAATGCCGGAGAGTTGCAACCAGTCTTCGGGATGATATTCGCTCATAACATCTCGATGAACTCAACCCCGGCTGGCAGATCTTCCCGGTTGACACTTACGGTGTAGTCCGAGAAAGAGCGTGGCACAGCAACGCCGGGTTTACGCTCCACCTTGACCCGCTCAAAAAGCACATGCGATGGCGCGTTCCCTAGGTCGCTCTCATGTTTGAAGACGATCAGCTTGCGCGTCGCCATCTTGCCCCGCGCGGCAGAGTGATCGTGCTCGAACATATAGATCAGAGCGTCCCACAGCAGGTCAAGGTCTTCATCGGAGAAGCCGGTGCCCTTTTGCGGCTCACTGGCGAGCTTGGCAGAGACATACCCTTCGGCCCGGTATAGGCCATACGGCACGATGTGCTTGCGGCCCATGGTTCGCTCTTTGCCCAAATCTTCAGGGCGAGTGACAGCTTGGCGCGTGATGGTGACTTCCTGCTGGCTGATGGGATCGATGCTCCGGGAGAAGTTGATCTGCACCGGCCCGCGCACCTGACCGCAGTTGACGTCGGTAGTCATCACAGCGCCGAAGGTACGCACATCAAAGAAGTTCGCGCACATCCACTGGCGCGTGGCAGAAATATCTTCAAGACTTACTTGCTTCGGATCGCGTCCAAGTGCGAGATAGGCTTCCGCGTGTTTGTCGTTCAGCGGCGTGCCTTCTTTGACGTAAATGCGGTAACCGGGAGCATCGCCCTTCACCAGCTCGACGTAATTGCGAATCTTGCGCTTGAGCGCCACGTCAGTGACGATGCCATGCCCGGTCTCGGGGTCGATGCGCGGCATGTTTCCGGCGTCGGGGTCCCCGTTCGGGTTGCCGTTTTCGACGTCGTAGAGCAAAACAAACTCGTAGCGGTTAGTAATGGGCTGAGACATGATCCGGTTCTCCTTAGAATTCAAAATCTAGACAAAGAAGCCCTTCGTCAATGCGCTTGTTGAGTCAGGTCAGTCGTGCTTAGCCTCCTGCTTCGGGTACCGCCTCTTCTGTTTCCTCGACCTTTTCCTCCGTCCGTGTGGTATAGATGTCAGCGCGCTGGTGGTAATAACCCAGGATGAAAACGCCCTGCTCGTCCAGTGTTAGTCGGGCAGGGATGGGGTTTTGCTCGACATCCAGCCGGTTCAAGATGTTCTGAATGTGAGCGTCAAGAAAACGCGCCCTGCCGGGGTTGTCGCCTTTTATCTTTGAGAGATGGTGCTGTGAAAGGCGTAGCAGGATGGGGAAAATGCTCGCGGGCGAAGCGCAGGCGGACGTGAAATAGCGGTCCTTAATGGTGGCTTTGGCGTCTACCGCGTCCTTTTGTGCTATTTCCAGCACGGCGAACAGCCTCCCAAGCAGGTAGGCGGGAACAGTGGATTGTTCGTTGAGCGCCATCGTGAGTATCTCCTCGAATGGGTTGTGAGACTGGTAACGGTATTTGCGCAGCAGGTAAGCCTTAATCGCGGCAGCGCGCACGTAGTTCACGCTCCGAGTACCCTCTTCATCCCTATCGGCACGGATGCGATTGAGGAGCGCATAGAACAGCGCCGCCGGATAGGGTGTATTGGCAAGAATCGCTTGGAAAACGGCCCCCGCGAGCAGAGGCGAGGCTTCTTTATCGCGCGACTTCCTGCTGATCGTCTCGTTGAGGATGTGCCGGACGGTGATATAAGTCGGCTGGCTTTCCCACTCTTTCACAAGCGCCAGGTCTTGATAATGCGCCATGATGTTGTGCACGATCTTCTCGAACGGATCGGTAATGAAGAAGCGGACCGACACGCGAGACACGTTGGGCGCCAGCCCCAGGATGTAAAAGCGCGGGTTTTCGTCGCCCAGGTCTGCCAGCAGGGCGTCGAGATCAACGGGACGCGCACGCCGAACTTCATCCACGACTTTTCCCACCGTTCGTTCAACCTGTTTGCGCGTGTCTTCGTCGGCTGTGTCGCGCTCTTCTTCAAAGGTGGGATCGAAAATGCTGATGAACGCGGTTTCGTACGCGCGATTTGCGCTCTCCGCCCAGTACACGACGGTCGCGTCGCCCAAAAATATCTTCCGGTTCGGATTGGCATCCGAAAGCAGGAAGTTCAGGGCCGTGGTGTAAGCAAAGGCAGCCCTTTGGCTGACCGGGGAGTTTTGACCCTGGGAGCGGTTATAGGATTCGTAGGCGTTTTCGTTGAAAGACACCAAAGGTCTATTACGTTGGGGAGTGCTTCGTATACCTCTTAGCTTGGCGTGAACACGTTCTATCGGAGCGATCTCTCCGGTCACTAGACATTGCATTTTCACTGCATCCGACCCCGCCAGATGATCATCCCAGACCTGGCGGATAGCGTGATCTTCATGTACAAAGCTGCCCCTGAACATGAAGACAATATTACCGGTCGTTTTTAGCAGGTCATCCCTGTATTGGGATATTGGTTCGTGCTGCTGTCCCGTTTCGCGATCGTATTTCTCTAGAAAGGCGATCACAGCACGGGCAGCGTCACTATCCGCCTTGCTAAGCAGTGCAATGTTATGCTCGCGGAACGCATCGAAGCGCTCACGACTGTAAGCATCACCCTTATCTGAAAGGCCGAGGACATAGGTAGCATTATCCCAAAGGAAATTGGCTGCAATTTTGTGCCCCGATCGTATCACCCGGATAGGTAACGTCATCTGTCGCGGCACCTCAACCGTTTTCCTGCCGCGCTGCACCTGTTCAAACAGTGGGAGCACGTCCAGTACATCTCCCTCGGCAGAGAGGTTGAGCGCGAAGCTGACACCCTCGGTGCTGTACCCAAACTCGGCAATTTCGACACCAGCACTCTTGAGAATTTCATAGTAGCGATAGAGCGATTGCAGGATCATGGCGTCATCCTTTCAGCGCGATGTGACGCAGGTCAATCACACCATCGCGCATTTCTGCTTTGAAGAACTGGGGCTTGATGTCCTGCGGATCGCTGAAATCCAGGTCGTAAAGCATCCAACCCAGGTCACGCGTGCCCGCCAGAGAGCTGACCGGCATTTCGCCGTTTTCGATCAGTTCGACTTTTGCCGGAAACTCACGCGTTCCTAGATACGGTGTGTGGTGGTATTGTCCTTTGCGCAGCCGACGCACGACGATGTTGTAGTGTTTCTCCTCGGTATCATCTGGTCCCGCCTTGTCCGTCAGTTCAAAGTGCGCTTCGATGATGTAATCCACGTTCTTGAGGACCATCGACGCGCGCTGCTGGCGATACTTGGTAGCATCGAGAAAGAACGGTTCGGTGGCACCTCTCATGCGGCGCTCTGCCTCGCGGGTGGATATCTTCTCGCTGACCTCGTTGCGGCGGATGTTGGTGAACTGGATCTCGTTCAGCACGTGGATCTTGTCGATTTTCCAGCAGATGGCTGGCTTCCAGTAGATCGCTTCGATAATGCCACGCGCCGCCGACGGGGTGATGACGTCGTAGCTAACCCGCTCGACCTTCATCTCAGGCCGGGTAAACAGGGCATATTCGCCTCGCACTCGGATTTTGATCCCGTAGCCCATAAGGAATTTCCTTTCGTTTATCTGTCGATAAATATGGCGTGCCCGCCACTCTCTTCGACGAGGACCACGCCGGTTTCTGCGCTGTATCGCTGCGCATCCAGAACGTGGTAGTGATCGGCAATCGGAGTGATCCCTCCAACACCCTGTAAGTTTTGAAACTCATGGTCGTAGACGTTCACCGTGTAGGGCTGCAACTGGCGCAGAATTTGGAAGGGGGATGGCGCGTCGACCAGATCGTCGATCAATTTGCGCGCAGTATCATCGTAAGGGATGATGATCGTGACGGTATTCTGGTCGATCAGTCTGAAGTTTTTCGCTGCCGTTTCAAACTCGAAATCAATGCCGTTTGGCCCCTTGTCCAACAACTCAACAATTCTGCGCGCGTCAAAGCTGTGCTCGTCATGAAGTGTGTAGAGCATCTGGTAGTACGCTTCAATTGCCGCGATCGTCGTGGGATCGTCAGCATACTCGCGTAGGACAGACCGTGCAACAGAGCTGGTTTGCTGGATGAATGTCGGCGTTCGTTTGATAAACTCCGTATCGGGGACAAAAACGAACATTTCGGCGCTGCTGCGCTTCATCTCGCGATTTACTCGACCTGCCGCCTGGATAATTGAATCCAACCCTGCAACTGCGCGATAACCAACCGGAAAGTCAATGTCGATCCCGGCTTCCATGACGCTGGTTGAAATCACCCGGCAAGGCAGAGCTGCGGCCAGCCGCTCGCGGATTTCCTTCAGCACCACTTTGCGATGGACGGGGCACATTAGAGTAGAGAGGTGAAACTTACCCTCTCCTTCCAGACGGTCAAACAGCCCTTTAGCGTGGCGGCGCGTATTGACGATGCACAACGCCTGCGCCGTCTGATTCAATCGCTCGATGATCTCGTCGTCGGTTTGCGTCTCCAGATTCTTGACCTGCACGCGGCGAAAGAATGTGAATAACTCCTGTGGATGAGGGGCCAACTCGGTGAACTGCGTGCCATCCGGGAAAAACCGGTGCAGAGCAGGCTGCGTAGCCGTGCAGAAGACCGCCGTCACACCGTAGTTGTTAACCAGCTCTTGCACGGCGAGCATGCACGGCTTCAGATACTCGAGTGGCAGCAGTTGCACCTCGTCAAAGACGATGACGCTTTTAGCGATGTTGTGGAGTTTGCGTGTCCGCGATTTTTGGCTGGCAAACAGGGATTCGAAGAACTGAACGTTCGTGGTGACTACAATGGGGATGTCCCAGTTCTCGGCTGCCAGCTTCAATTTCTCTTGCAGCCGGTTCGTCTCATCATCGTCGGCCTCACTTCCGCCTTCCCAATCGAAGTTGGAATGGTGTTCCAAGACGTTTTCGGCACCCAAGTCGCCAAGCGCTTGACGGAATACGGCAGCGTTCTGCTCGATAATGCTGGTGAAAGGCAGCACATAGATCACACGCCGCAGGTTGTGGATGCAAGCGTGATTGAGGGCAAAGGCCATTGACGCTATGGTTTTCCCGCCACCTGTTGGTACAGTCAGCGTAAAATAGCCCGTTGGTTCCTGCGCCTTATCCAGACACGCATTCAATATTTCGGTCCGCCTACGGTTGATCTCCTGCTCTGGGTTGCGGTATCGCTCAATGTAGCTGTTGAATCGGTCGGTGAGAGCTTCGATACTTGCGTATTGCCCGCGTGGCGGGGTCTGGCCACCTTTCATGTAGCGCTCTGTTTCTAGCCAATCCGCATCCACCAGCACGGAAAACAGCATCCGCGTGAGGAAAGACAGTGTAAATCCTGGATGTGCGCGATTGATGATGAGCCGAGGGGCGTCGATGTGTAGTTGTCTGGTGTCGATTTCTTCTCTGTAATTGCTGTAGTCGGGCAGCTTTTTCTTCTCACGCCGGGCTAGCAGTGTCGGGTTGCCCTCTACGTCAGCCGAACTGCCATAGTCTGGCAAGCCAGTGTGGTGACCCGCGATACAGTACGAGATTAGCTCGGCAAGATAACTTTGGGGTCTTTCGGGAAACAGTCTGATAATTTCCCTCGCACCAGCGGTTGCATGATCGACGCGGTGTGAACTGCCTCGCAATCGAGCTTGAAATTCTGAAGAATACTTGCCGATATCATGGAGTAGGCCAGCAAGGCGCGCCATCTCCGCAATGCCCAAGGCCTGTCCCATCTCGGCAGCAAGATCGCTGGTAGCCTTCAAATGCTCGATTAAAAGTTGCCACTCAGTTTCGCTTTGGCCATCTCTTGAGTGCGCGTAGTACGGAACGTGGTTTTTCCTCATGAGTGCTGTGCCCAAATCACACTCCTTTCTGCATTACTTCCTGCTAAATCGCCAGGCTTGAGAGTATACGGTTCTGCTTACCTTATCAATAAATCCGACGCGGAGATTGTTTCGCTTACAAAAGGACGCTAGGCACTGACTCAAGCGCGTAGACGCTATAGTTGGTGGCAACGCCAAATAGTGACAATGTTCAAGAACTCTAATCTGTGTGTTCTCAATATATAATGGCGGTCTTTCTTGCTTAGGAAGGCGACGCTAGCTATTCATTAGCCGCGCTATGGGCTAATCCAAATAATGCTATTCTCCAATCTTACAGCTTTCTCCTATAATGATAATTCGCTGTGACAAGCCGACGCTCTTAGTAGGATACGCGTAAAAAGGATGGGGCGCAATTTAGGCGATCAACCATTACCGCTTGGTTCTCTGCTCACATGCGGCTATGCTATTAGTAGACAAAGACTGTGGAGCTCAAGCGATGAGCGAGAACACCAAAATTCCCCCTACGCTGGCTGAGCTGCGATCCCGTCGAGAGGAGATTTTGCGGCTCGCTAACCAATACGGCGTATTCAACGTGCGTGTCTTTGGCTCGGTGGCACGCGGTGAAGCGAATGCAGAGAGCGATATCGACCTGCTCATCTCGGCGCGCGAAGGAGTCAGCATGTTCGATCTCGTCGGCCTGTGGCTGGATTTACAGGATCTGCTTGGCC
>CBINGT010000125.1:0-8764 GCA_966250245.1 uncultured Anaerolineae bacterium | reverse complement strand
CTCCCTGCATCCAGGGCGTGCTTGCGCCGCGCCCATCGGCCAGCAGCGGATTCATAAACAGATGCAGGTGATACGGGAACTCCGCTTCGTCGCCCTGGTAAGCCGCCGGTCCGACCGCAGGGATCGCGCTTACATCTGCTTCGGGCGCCTCGGCTTCCGGCGCTTGCGCGGGCCACCAGCCGCCAAACTGCTGGAAGCGCGCAAAGCGCAGGTCGTCGCCTTCGCCGCCATACGCCGGGGCCGGAAGCGCCGTCACCCGCTCGCGGATGAAAGCGACTTCGTCTTCCCACGGCAGCGCCGATGCCGCCGCGCCGATCCCGCGCGCCACCGTCAGCAGCACGTCCGCCGTCGAGCGCGCGTCGAACATCTGCCCGACGACCGGCTGCTGGCTGCTGATGATCGGGCCGCTGGCCCCAGCGGGCGTCGCCACTTCGTAGCCCCAGCCTTCGAGGTAGACGCGATCCGGCAGTACGAGATCCGCATACACCGCTGTTTCGTCCGGCAGCGGGCTAAACGAAACGACCGTGCCGACATTCGCCAGCGCGTCGACGAAACCTAGCTCGGCGGGCATTTCGTAGGCCGGGTTCGCGGAGTGAACCAGCAGCACATCGATCTCGCCCGCCTGCATCCGCTCGACCAGCGCGCGCGCGTCGGCGTAAGAGGACGAGAGCACCGGCTGCAGCCCGACATCGTCTACGCCCTGAGACAGCGACAGC
The DNA here is from genome assembly GCA_966250245.1 of uncultured Anaerolineae bacterium. GTDB lineage: Bacteria > Chloroflexota > Anaerolineae > Aggregatilineales > Aggregatilineaceae > DYGX01. The sequence continues at coordinate 8,048 of CBINGT010000125.1, read as the reverse complement.
CCGCCCGCCTGTCCGATCGTGCCCGCGATGAGGTTCAGCGCCTGCACCGCGGCAACCGCCGCCGAAGCGTTGTCTCGCCCGGCAAGGCTGGCCCCCGGCAGCGCGAGCGGGCGCGGAGCTTCCGCGAAGGTGCGCGCCAGCGTCGCCAACTGCTCGACCGTCAGGTGGCACGCCGCGGCGACCGCCTCAACGTCCACATCCGTCGCCACTGCCTGCGCGGCTGCGACCCGCTCCTCAGAGCCAAAGCCCTCGTCGGCAATCAGCCGGAGCAGCGCCTGCGCCACCTGCGCCTCGTCGCCGGGGCGCACCGGCACCCAGCGGTCAGCCGCCGCGCCGGTGTTGGTCATGCGCGGCTCGAACTGCACGAAATAGCCACGCTGCCCATACGGGCCGGACCGGAACTGGCTGTACGCCAGGTTGTAGCCCGTCGTGTTGAGCCACGTGCCGAGCCAGTCCGCACCGAACGAGAACACGACGTCCGCATTCGCCACGTCGTAAACCGGAAGCCGCGCGCTGCCGAGCAGCTCGCCGTTGGTCGCTTCCAGTACGTTGTACCCGTTATAGAGCGTGTAGAGGTCCGCGCGCACCGGCGGCTCCGCGCCGATCGCCTCGGCGAACAAAGTGAACAGCTCGACCAGGTGGCCCGGCGTGGTGGAGCCAAGCCAGATCCCCACGCGGCTACCGGCTCCATTCAGGGCCTCGTACAACCGGTTGATCCCCTCGTTCCAGGCGATCGGCTGGTATTCGCGCGACCCGCGCTCGGGCTGCTCCGCCGCGCCGGTGAAGCGATCGGGATTGTAGAGAATCTGCAGGCCCGAATGCCCGCGCGCGCACAGCCGCCCCCGGTTGACCGGGTGCTCGGGGTTGCCTTGAATCATGATCGCGCGGCCGTTCATCGTCTTCACCAGAACACCGCACCCGGCCGGGCACAGGCGGCAGGTCGTCGCGAAATACGTCGCCACGCCGGCCATCTGCTCTTCCGGCGCCTCGACATACGGAACGAGTTCGACCCAGCGCTCTGCCCCACAGCCCGCTAGGACGGCGGTCGCGGTTCCGGCGGCGCTCACTTTGAGGAATTTACGTCGGGATAATTGCGTCATAACGTGCTCCTAACGGTGACAGACCGCGCAGTCGTACAACTCCCGAGCGTTTTCCTGCTCGCCGTGGCAGTCGAGGCAAAAGCCCATCGTGTGCTCGACTACCTGCTCGGCAACGGACATGCTCGCCACATCCCCGTGGCAGGCGCCGCAGGTCACACCGCTGGCGATGTGCGACTGATGGTTGAAGTAGACGAAGCTCGGCTGCTCGTAGACGCGATGCCAGGGGATCGGCTCCTGGCGTTCCCAATAGCCAGTCAGTTCCTGAATGACCGGCGAGTCGGTGCGAACATGCTCGTGACAGCCCATGCACAGCTCGACGCTCGGGATCACGGCCACTGGGGAGTTGTCCACGCCATAGTGGCAGAACTGGCACTGAATGCCACGTTGGGCGTGAATTTCGTGGTTGAAGGCAAGCGGCTGTTCTTCGGCGGCGTCAGTTTGCCCGCCCACGACCAGCAGCGCCAACACCACGACCAGGACGAGCAGGCCGATCACCGCGACACCCGCAATGAGCCGCTGCCGTGATGATAAGCTACCCAATACGCGCATGTGGTCTCCCTTCTGAGTTAAGCAAAAGCCAATCTCACCGGGCTGCAAGCGCAAGCGGCGACCAGGGTGCAGGGTGGTGGGGAGTAGGTCCTGGCGGCCGTCTGCCCTACCGGCAGGCAGAAAGTATGCGCAGCGTGTGGGAGTGACAACCGGCCATCATGTCTAACAATACAAAGCCTTACAGGTTGGTACGATGCCTAACAATACCATACATAAATGCGGCCGCATCGCCCAACGATTTAGCCATACAACACAAATGCGCAGTTCCGTCGACGGTTTCACGCACCGGAGTCACGCTACCACTGTCACAAGTATAATTTTTGGTTTAAAAAATACAAAATTTCACTTTTCCCATTTTCGCAGAATGTCTTGCCCCGCGCGGCCTGACCTGCCCTACTCTACACTTGGAGCCTGCCACCTCTTTGGTATAATGACGCCGGAGACGCGCCTCAGCACGCGCCCTCTAAAGGAGTTGATCCCTCGATGCGCATCGTCGTCTACGGCGGGCATCCTCTCAGCGGAACGTTCCGGCCATCTGGCAACAGCAACGCCGCGCTGGCCCTGATTGCCGCGTCCCTGCTGACCGAAGCCCGCGTTACCCTGCGCGGCGTACCTGATACCAGCACCACAGCTCTGATGCTCGACGCCGCCCGCGCGCTCGGCGCGGAGATCACGCGCGACGACGCGCATCATCTCGCCACGCCCGCGCTGCATACCCGCTCGCTCGGCCCGGAGATCACCGACGGGCAAGTCGGGGCGGTGATGCTGCTGGCGCCGATCCTCGCCCGGCGGCGGCACGCCCGGCTGGAGACAGCCTACCCGTTCAGCCGCCTGTATGCGCACCTGACCGCCCTGCGCGATCTGGGCTTTGACGTGCACATCGACGGCGACGTCATCGACTTCACCGCCGAGCCGTGGGAGCGGCGCGAGCTCACGCTGCTCCAAACCAGCGTCACGACGACCGCGCTGGTCTGCATGCTGGCGGCCGCGATGGGGCGCGAAACACTGGTCTACAACGCCGCATCCGAGCCGCACATTCAAGATTTGCAGCAGATGCTGGTGATGATGGGCGCCGAGATCGAGGGCATCGGCTCGAACCGGTTGCTGATTCGCGGCGCAAGCGAGCTAGGCGGCGCCGACATTACGATCCGGCCCGATCACATTGAGATCGCCAGCATCGCGGCGATCGGCGCGATCACCGGCGGCACGATCACGATCGAGAACGTCGAGCCGGGCGATATGCACTTCATCCGCCGCGTGTACAACCGCCTGGGCGTGAACCTGTATCTGAACGGGAACACGCTGTTCGTCCCGGCGCACGAGTCGCTGGCCGTCTCGCAGAAGGCCGAGGAACTGGACCTGCCGATTGAGACGTCGCCCTGGCCCGGCCTGCCCTCGGACCTTGTCGCCATAACCACGGTGATCGCGACCCAGGCGCGCGGCACAACGCTCATCCACGAAAAACTATTCGACAACCGGCTGCTGTTCGTGGACAAGCTCACCGCGATGGGCGCGCAGATCGTGCTGTGCGATCCGCACCGCGCGCTGGTGGTGGGGCCGTCCCCGCTTCACGGCGAATATCTCGACTCGCCGGACGTGCGAACCGGCCTCGGGCTGGTCGCCGCCGCGCTGGTCTGCCGCGATAGCTGCGTGACCATTGACAACGCGGAACTGATCGACCGCACCTTCGAGAACGTGGTGAGCAAACTCGTCGGGTTGGGCGCAAAGATCGAGGTCGTGGAGCGGTGAGCGATCCCATCACCGTACCGCGCACGATCGACGGGCTGACGGCTGGCACCGCCATCTTAGGCGAGGGAAAGCCGGTCGTGGCGCTGCATGGCTGGGGCGGCGGAATCCATAGCTTCTGGCCGGTGGCCGAACAGCTTGCCCCGCGTGGCTATCAGGTGCATCTGCTCGATCTACCCGGCTTCGGGGCCAGCGATCTTCCGCCGGAGCCCTGGGGCGTGGCCGACTACACCCGTTTTGTCCTCTGCTATTTTGAAAGCGCCGGAATCGAGCGGGCGGACCTGCTCGGGCACTCGTTTGGCGGGCGGATCAGCCTTGTGCTGGCAGCGGAGAATCCCCAGCGCGTGCGGAAGCTGGTACTCGCCAGCAGCGCCGGAATTCGCCCCACTCTCAGCCTACGCCAGCGAGTGAGAGGTGCAGGCGCGCGCGCTGTACGGACCACGCTCGACCGGCTTGGGCTGGACGGCCTGCGCGAAAAGCTCCAGCGCCGCTACAACGAGCGTTATGCGTCGGACGATTACCGCAACGCCGGGCCGCTCCGCGAGACGTTTCTCCGCGTGATCGATGAGGACCTCACGCCGTATGCCGCGCGCGTCCAGGCGCCGACCGTCCTCATCTGGGGCGATCAGGACGCTGACACGCCGCTGTGGCAGGGCCGTCGTCTGGAGCAAGTGATCCCGGACGCCGGGCTGATCGTGTTCCAGGGCGCGGGGCACTTCGCCTACCTCGAGCGACTGCACGATTATTTGCGCATTGTCGATCACTTCCTCAGCACGGAGAGCTAGCTGCTCATGACCGCCATCCTCATTATCCTGTGGCTTGCAGGAATCCTGGTTCGAATCTGGCGGCTGGCGCGCTATTTCCAGATCGAGGGATACGACAATCGGCGCTTTCTCCGCTGGGTGGTGGGGCGTGCGGATCGTTTCATCGTGGCGCGCGCGCTGATCTTCGTCGGCGTGGCGCTCCTGGTGACGCTGATGCTGGAACTCACCGGGCAGGATAGCGTCCCGGTATATCTCGCGGTGTGGAGCATCTGCGGCGTCCTTGCCATCTGGCCGGAACGCGTCAAAGAGGTCAAGCAGCCGTTCAAGCCGACGCCGCGCGCGCTGCGCCTGCTGGTCGCGGCCTTCGCTCTGGCGATCGTGATCCTGATCGGGGCGGTCGTGCTCGCCTATACCATCGTGGCGATGACCAGCACGGCCGAGTTCGCGGTCTACACCGTGATCGGGCTGGTCGTGTACCACCTCAGCCCGCTGATCCTGCCGCTGGCAAACGTCGTCATGTACCCGGTTGAGGCGGGTTTCCGCTGGATGTTCCGGTGGCGTGCGGCGAACACCTTGCGCCGGGCGAACCCGACCGTCATCGGCATCACCGGCAGCTTCGGAAAAACCAGCACGAAAGAATATCTCGCCCACATTCTGAACGGCCGCTTCCGCGCCTACGCCACCCCCAAGAGCTACAATACGCTGATGGGGGTGTGCATTGCGATCAACAACGAGCTAACGAACAATTTCGGCTACGACTTTTTCATCGTCGAAATGGGCGCCTATGTGAAGGGCGAGATCAAGGGTATCTGCGATCTCGTCAAGCCGCAGATCGGGATCGTCACTGCAGTCGGGCCGCAACACCTCGAGCGGTTCGGCAGCCTGGAAACGACGTCCCGCGCCAAGTACGAGCTGATCGAGGCGCTGCCCGCGGACGGCGTGGCCGTCTTCAACTGGGACAACCCCTACGTGCGCGCCATGTACGAGCGCGGCTATCCTGAGACGCGGATCGGCGTGACCTGGCAGAACACCGACCTCGCCATGCAGCTTCGCTTCCACGCGCGCAATATCCAGACAACGGTCGACGGGCTGCAGTTCGACGTGGTGGACACGCTCACCGGCGAGGAGCAACACCTCACCACGCGGCTGGTCGGCCAGCACAACGTCACGAACATTCTGCTGGCCGTAGCAACCGCGCGTCACCTGGGCATGACGCTGCCGGAGATTGCGCTGCGGGTCGCCTCGCTGGAGCCCGCCGAACATCGCCTGCAACGGCGCACGCTGCCCGGCGGCGTCACCGTGATCGACGACGCGTATTCTGCTAACCCGGTCGGCGCGCAGAACGCCCTGAACGTGCTCAGCCTCTATCGCGACGGGCGGCGCGTGCTGATCACGCCCGGCATGGTCGAGCTTGGGCCGATCCAGGACGAAGAGAACCGCGCGCTCGGCCGGTTGGCAGCGCAGATCTGCACGGATATCATTCTCGTCGGGCAAGAGCAGACGCGCCCGATCCAGCAGGGTGTGCGGGAAGCAGGATTCCCCACAGACCGGCTCAAGGTGTACGATACGCGCGAAGAGGCGATCGCCTGGTTCAACACGGCGCTCCAGCCTGGCGACACCGTTTTGTTTCTCAATGACTTGCCAGACACCTATGTGTAGGCGTGCTGGCCGTTCTCGCACAAAAGGAAGAGACGGATCATGGCAACCGGTTCCGGCATCAAGACAGTGGGCGTGGTCTTCGGCAGCCGCTCGGTCGAGCACGACGTCTCGATCGTCACGGCACAGCAGGTCATGCAGGCGATGCGGCCCGACCGCTACGAAGTCGTTCCGATCTACATCACGCGCGACGGGCGCTGGCTGACCGGCGCAGCCCTGCGCGATCTTAAGAACTTCCAGACAGACGACCTGTCTGAGCGCATGGGTGTGAAGGAAGTGGTCATCTCGCCCAACCCGCATCACCACGGCATGATCATCCAGCCGATCAGCGGGCTGATGCAGCGTAGCCAGCTTAAGCGCCTGGACGTCGTGTTCCCCGCGCTGCACGGCACGCACGGCGAAGACGGGACGCTTCAGGGCCTACTTGAACTGGCCGATATCCCGTACGTCGGCGCGGGCGTGATGGCCTCGGCTGTGGTGCGCGACAAGATCATGCTCAAGACCGTGATGCGGCAGCACAACATCCCGGTGGTGGAGCATTTCGGCTTCTCGCGGCAGGAATGGACGAGCGATCCTGACGGGGTGCTGGCGCGGATCGACGCGGCTCTGGGCTATCCGGTGTTCGTCAAGCCCGCGTCGCTCGGCTCGAGCATCGGCGTCGCGCGGGCGAACAACCGCGAAGAGGCGCAGACCTACATCACCATCGCGGCCAGCTTCGACCGGCGCATCATCATCGAGAAGGCGCTGACCGACGCGATCGAGATCAACTGCGCGCTGCTCGGCAATGGACCATATCGCGCGTCCGTGCTGGAACAGCCGATTACGTGGCAGGAGTTCCTGACCTACGAAGAGAAGTACATGCGCAGCGAAGGCCCCGCCGGGATGAAGGGCGCCGAGCGCAAGATCCCCGCCCCGATCCCGGACGAGCTAACTGCGCGCGTCAAGGAGCTGGCGCAGCAGGCGTTCGCAGCGGTCGACGGGCGCGGTACGGCACGGGTGGACTTCCTGGTGCGCGAGGAAGCGGGCGAGGTCATCCTCAACGAAATCAACACGATCCCCGGCTCGCTGGCGTTCTATCTGTGGCAGGAAGAGGGCATGTCCCCCGCCGATGTGGTGGACGAGCTCATCCGCCTTGCGCTCGACGCACACGCCGAGAAGCGCAAAACCGTCTACAACTACAAGACCGGCCTGATCGAACACGCCGCCGCGCGTGGGCTGAAGGGCATTAAGAAATAACCGGGATGTGACGCGTTGGCCTCACTGTCCCGCCGGTTGAAGAACGCGCTGCACCCCCGGCTCGATCCGCTGCTCAGCAAGCGCGACGAGTGGCGGGTGCAGCGCGCGCTGTCTGGCCTGCCGGATGGGACGTATACCGCGTCGGTGAGCGTGCCCTATCGCGCGCAGTTCGCCACACCAGAGCTGATCCACGCCTACATTCACGACAACTTCGACGGCACGCAAGACCCTAACTGGCGCGTGTTCGGCGCGGACGACCCGGCCGAGTACGCTTTCTGGGCGCCGCGCATCTGCCCGCTGGCCTGCCTGCAAATGGCGATCGCTGCATTCGAGACAAGCCAGGAACCAACCCTTTGGCAGCTTGTCAAGCAAGGGCTGGACCTGCGCGGCTACACCGTGCGCGACGAGCTCGGCAACTGGGTGGACGAGGGATGGGCTTACCCCGCGCTAGTCAAGCTCGCGGCGCAGTACGGGCTGGTTGCGCGCGGGTTCGGGTATGCGTCGCTGCTACGCGTGTGTGACGAAATTCTGCACGGCGCGCTGGTCATGGCCTCGGTGTCGCCGGAGCTCGGCGAGCGCGACCCGCAGCCGGGGCGCTACGGCGGCCATTTCGCGCTGGTCACCGGCTTCGAGTGGCGGAACGGCGCGCCCATTTCGTTCACCTTGCACAATCCATCCGGGCGATATGCCGAATTGCAGGCCAACGCCGTGATCCCCACCAGTCGCCTGCGCGCGCTGTTCGGCCACCGGCTGATCGCGCTCTCCCCCACATGAAAAACGGCGGCTTCTCGCCGCCGCTCATGCGTGTATCCCTCGGGCCGTCGCCTATTGCTTTCCAGTAAACCGGTAGCCAACGCCGTACTCGTTCTGGATGTAGGTCGGGTTTTTCGGGTCTGGCTCGATCTTGCGGCGCAGGTGCGAGACGTAAATGCGCGGGTAGTGATGCTCGCTGTTGTACTCGTAGCCCCAGACCTGTTCGAGAAGCTGCTGGAAAGTA
>CBINGT010000124.1:0-8817 GCA_966250245.1 uncultured Anaerolineae bacterium | reverse complement strand
ATACGGCCAGCAGATCCTGGCGCCGGTGTTCAGCCAGCTCAGTGTGATGAACGAGCGTTACACGCAGCAAAAAGCCGCGCTTGACGAGGTGGGCGAGCGCTCGCGGAAGCTGCGCGCCGAGATCGACGCGATCACGATTATCACTGAGGAGTAGCCGGGCAGGTTACTCGTAATTGAAGTGCAGGATTTCCTGGCTGTGGGACGCGATCAGGACGTCCGGCCGGGTGACTTCAATCCAGCGCAGGATGCGCGCGAGCATTGACTCGGCGTGTCCTGCGCTGGTGCTGATCAATGCGAGGCCGATGGCGGCGGACTGCCACGCGTCATGGAGCGCGATCTCTGCCGCCGCAACGTTGAACTCGCGGTGCAGCCGGGCGACCAGCGATTTCACGATGCTGCGCTTCTCTTTCAGCGATAGCACGCCGGGCAGGTCAAGCTCCACTGTGACCGCGAGAATCACCATCGCACAGCCCTAGAGATACGCTTCAAGGCCTGTCTCGCGCAGGTGATCCACCACCTCGCGGACATCCTGCGAGCGGTCGCGGTGGCAGACGAGCAACGCGTCGTCGGTGTCCACGATGATCAGGTCTTTCACGCCGATGGTCACCACCATCCGGTTGCTGACGACGAGCGTGTTGCGCGTGTCGATCCGCATGGCGTTGTCGTGGTCCCCGCGCACGATGTTGCCCTCAAGGTCGCGCGCGAGCACTTCGTACAGCGACGACCAGCTTCCCACGTCGCTCCACCCGATATCGACCGGGATAACAGCGATGTTTTCCGCGTGTTCCATCACGGCGTAGTCGATGGACAGCTTCGCCATCATCGGCCAGTTCTGCTCCAGCGTCTCGGCGTAGGCGTCCGTGCCAATGCTGGCGGCGATCGCCTCAAGCCCCTGGTACATCTCCGGCTGCTGGCGGCGGAACTCGTCCATCACGCGCTCGGCGGTCCAGATGAACATGCCGCTGTTCCAGCTATAGTCGCCGCTGGTAAGGAACTCGATCGCCGTCTCAACATCCGGCTTTTCGGTGAACTGCTCGGCGACGTACGCCTGAAATCCGCCCACTTCGGCGAGCGGCTTGCCCCGGCGGATATAGCCGAAGCCGGTCGAGGGAAACGACGCGGAGATGCCCAGCGTGACGATGTGCCCCTGACGCGCAAGCTCGGCGCTGGCTGCCAGCACGTCGCGGAAGCGCGCCTTCTCTGCGATGTGGTGGTCTGACGCCAGCACCGCGATCACGGCGTCCGGGTCGCGCTGCCGGATGTGGATCGCGCCGAGGCCAACTGCCGGGCCGCTGTTGCGCGCCGATGGCTCGACGATGTAGTTCTCGGCGGGGATTTGAGGCGCGGCGGCGCGAAGCTGCTCCGTGAGCGGGCCGCTGGCGACGACGATCACCCGCTCAGGCGGGAGCAGCGGGTCCAGCCGTTCGACCGCGATTTGAAACATCGACTTGTCTTCGACCAGCGGAAGCACCTGCTTCGGGCGAGACTTCCGGCTGAGCGGCCAGAGTCGCGTGCCGCTTCCGCCGGCCATGATCAACGCGTATAAGTGGTCCATGAGGCAACTCTTCTTCGGTGTAGCGCAGGGGAGCGCCGTCAATCAAGCCGGTATGGCTCGCCCCCGCTGCGCGCCAGCGCATACTGCATCCCATCCAGGCGGCGGACCATACCCTTTAACTCCATCAGCGCGAGCGTGCTGCTCACCTCGGTGATCGGCAGGCTGCACGCCTGGCACAGATCGTCGATGTGCAGCGGGGCGTCGGCCAGCGCGCCGAGCAGCGCCGCCTCGACGGGCGAATCCGGCGCGATCTCCACAATCTGCGCGCGTGTCTCGACGGTGGTCCGCGTCAGGTTCAGTTCTTCGAGAATATCTTCGGCGCAGGTGACCAGTTTGGCGCCCGCCTGAATAAGCGAGTTGGTTCCGGCGCTGGTCCGCACGTTGATGTTGCCGGGCACGGCGAAGACGTCTCGCCCCTGCTCGGCGGCTGCGTCGGCAGTGATCAGCGCGCCGCTGCTGGCGGGCGCCTCGACTACGACCGTGCCGAGCGCCAACCCGCTTACAATCCGGTTGCGCAGCGGGAAGTTGTGCGCTTCCGGGCCGGTGCCGGGCGGGAAGATGCTGACCAGCGCGCCACTGTCCGTAATCTCGGCGGCGAGTTTGGAGTGGTCGTGCGGGTAGATCACGTCGATCCCGGTGCCGAGCACGGCAATCGTCCGCCCGCCTGCCTGGAGCGCGGCGCGGTGTGCGGTGGCGTCGATCCCCAGCGCCAATCCGCTGACGATGGTGATCCCGGCGTGGACCAGGGGCGTCACCAGCGAGTAGGTCACCTCTTTGCCGTAGACGCTGGCGCGGCGCGTCCCGACGAACGCCACCGCCCAACGATCCTGGTCGAGCAACGTGCCTTTGACGTACAGCACGGGCGGCGCTTCGGGGAGCTCAGCGAGCAGGGCGGGGTAGTCGGGGTCTTCGAGCGTGAGGACGGTCGCGCCGGCCCGGTCAACGCGTTCCAGCATCCGGTCGAGGTCGATCGTGGCCCGCGTGCTGATGATGCTCTCGACGGTGCCGCGATCCAGCCCGGCGGCGCGCAGGTCGCTTTCTCCAGCGGCCCAGGCGTCAGCCAGATCGCCGAAGTGGCGCAGCAGCGCGCGGAATCGCACCGGCCCGATCCCGCTGATCGCGTTGAAACCAAGCCAGTATTTCCGTGCGCTCATGCGGCTCACCCTGCCGTGAGAGGTGCGGCGCTGTTACTCGCCGCGTAACCCTTCCATCATGTGAACGGTCATCCGCCCTTCGGGGATATCGACCTTCAAGATGCACTCTTCGATGTCGGGCAGCAACACTTCACCGGATGGCCCGTGCACGACGTACACATCGTTGGCGCCCGTCTCGATCACGTCGCTGACCTGGCCCAGATACTCGCCCTCGTCGGTATAAACGTCGATGCCGAGCACCTGGAACAGGTAAAACTCGCCTTCTTCCAGCGGAACGGCGTCTTCCAGAGCGACCATCACGTAATGATCGCGATACAGCTCGGCCGTATTGCGATCGGTGATGCCCTCGAGTTCAAGAATTAGATATTGCTGGTGGCGGCGGGCGTGGGTCACACGGCGCGCTTCGGCCGTGTTGGCTTCCTGGGGATCCGTGCCGAGATAGACGCGCCTGCCCTCAACGACCCGCTCAGGATAAGCGGTGATGATTTCCACGCGAAGCTCACCGCGCACGCCATGCGGGCGCAGGACGCGGCCCAACAGCAGAAAAGGCGGGGGGGCCTTGCGGCGGCGGTGAATACGAACCGACATAACGCGCGGGACTAGATAATATCTAGGTTGGCGCGTTTGCCCTCGTTCGAGGCCATGACTCGCACCAACGTCCGCATCGCGTTGGCAACGCGCCCGTTCTTACCGATGATCCGCCCCATATCTTCCGGCGCGACTTCTAGCTCCAGGTTGATGGTGCCGCCGCGCACGGTCTCCGTCACGCGGACCTGCGACGGATCGTCTACCAGAGACTTAGCAATATATTCTACTAACTCTACCATCTGCTCCCGTCCTTTCAGCATGCTGGGTCGGATATCCGGTGCAGTCGCCTCAAAAACCGATCGCGGACAGCGGGCATAAGCGGCGCTGTCCGCGTGTCGTTCAATCAATAGTTGGCGCCAGACGGCTATTCGGCCGCAGGCGGCTCTTGCTCTTCAGACTTCTCGCCGACGTCGTCCACCTCGGGCTTCGCGTCGGTGTCGCCGCCGGGCAGTTCTTCGGCCTCGGCGTGCTCGGCCACTTCTTCGGCGGCCTCAGGAGTCGGAGCGTCCTGCACGTCAGCCAACGCCTCGGCGTCGACCGCTTCTTCAGCTTCGGTGGCGGACTCGCGCTCTTGCGGCGGCTCAGGCGTCTGAGCCTGGGCAGGCGCGGGCTGCGGCGCCGGGCGCTTAATCTCGTGCGCGGCGTACGAGGTGCGCGCGCTCGGCGTACCGGCAGCGGCGACCTGCGCTTCGGCTTCGGCGACGAGCGCTTCGATCGGCTCACCCTTGCGCAGCCGCTCATAGCGGGCCAGCGTGCCGAGCTTTTCCAGAATCCGGCGGACCGGGTCGCTGGGCTGCGCGCCGTTGCTCAGCCAGTAGAGCGCGCGATCTTCCTTGAGCGTCATCGTGCTCGGCTGGGTGCGCGGGTTGTAGAAACCGATCACCTCGATGTAGCGGCCGTCACGCGGGCTGCGCGAATCGGCAACGACGATGCGATAGCTGGGCTGCTTCTTGCGTCCAACGCGACGCAGGCGAATTCGAACCATGATGTGTGTTCACCTCTGTTTTTTGGCTGTGATCAGACAGCACCTATGCATTGAACTGCCGTCACCGGCCAGAGGGGGCAGGGAAGGACTGCCTTACCGGCGCGGCGTCTTTGGCCAGCACGCACCTGCCTAACGGAACATTCCGGGTAGGTTGGGCATGCGGCCCTTACCGATCATCTTCATCATGCGCTGCATCTCGCGGAATTGCTTGAGCAGCGCGTTGATGTCTTCAACAGTTGTGCCGCTCCCCGCGGCGACACGTCGCTTGCGGCTGGCGTTCATCAGCTTCGGGTTGCGGCGCTCGGCAGGCGTCATCGAGTGGATGATCGCCTCGACTTTGCGAAGCTGCCGCTGGGCGTCTTCGTTGTCGATGTTGATCTGCTGGCGGAGCCGGCCCATTCCGGGCAGCATGTCAAGAATCTGCCCGATCGGCCCCATCCGCTTGACTTGCTGAAGCTGCTTGAGCATGTCTTCGAGCGTGAACTGGTTCTTCAGCATCTTGCGCTGAAGTTCTTCGGCCTCGCGCTGGTCGAACGCTTGCTCCGCACGCTCGATCAGCGTCAGCACGTCGCCCATGCCGAGGATGCGGGACGCCAGCCGGTCCGGATGGAACGGCTCGAACGCGTCGAGCTTTTCACCGGTCGCCAGGAACTTGATCGGGACGCCGGTCACTTCGCGCATCGAGATCGCCGCGCCGCCGCGTGCGTCACCGTCGACCTTCGTGAGGATCAGCCCGGTCAGCCCGACGTTCTCGTTAAAGCCCTCGGCGATGCGCACCGCTTCCTGACCGGTCATCGCATCGGCGACCAGCAGAATTTCGGCGGGTTGCGTCTTGTCGCGGATCGCCTTGAGCTCGTCCATCATCTGCTGGTCGATCTGCAGACGGCCCGCCGTGTCGATCAGCACGACCGACGCGCCCGCTTCCTTCGCCTTCGCCAGACCGCGCTGCGCGATCTCGACGGGCGGGGCGGACACGCCTTCTTCATGGTACGGGATGTTGATCTGCTTGGCGAGCGTGACAAGCTGGTCCACCGCAGCGGGGCGATAGGTGTCGCAGGCGATCAGCCATGGGCGGCGACCGTCGCGGCGCAGCATCAGCGCGAGCTTGGCGGCGGTGGTCGTCTTACCGGAGCCTTGCAGCCCGACGAGCATGATCACGCGCGGCGACGGCCCGCTGAGGTTCAGGCGGCCCGGCTGCCCGAGCGTTTCGATCAGCTCTTCATGGACGATCTTGATGACTTGCTGCGAGGGCTTGAGGCTCTTTTGAACCTCGGCGCCGATCGCGCGCTCGCGCACACGGCTGATGAAGTCCTTGGTGACCTTGAGGTTGACGTCTGCCTCAAGCAGCGCCATGCGCACTTCGCGCAGCGCAGTGGTGACGTCTTCTTCGGTCAGCTTGCCCTTGCGGCCAAGCTGCTCAAAGACATCTTGCAAGCGATCACTAAGGCTTTCGAACATACCAGTGTCTCAATAAATCGGCAGAAGATCGGGATGCGCTCCAGGTGAGGAATTGTAAAGGATCGGCCACCAGGCGTCAAGCGGCAGAACGGTACGGCGGGTTCGGCGCGTTTCTCATGCGTCGAAAGTTCGAGTACAATCGGCCCTGTGTGTGGCGCCCGGCGCGGCGCGCGACCGGGACTCTCGACAGGTACAGGAGCCTTTCCTGCATGGACGAGCTTCGCGAAATCCTCAGTGCTTTGTGGCTGACCAACGAAATCCACTGGGATATTTCCCTTTACGTCCTGTTCGTGTTCAATCTGATCCTGCTGTTGCAGCAGCCGGACGGGCAGCCGCTGGCGACGGGACTGGTCATTGTGGTGCTGGTCGCCATCGTGATCGACAAGGTGAAGGCGTTCGGCTACATGTTCTCCGCCAGCCCGTACTACACGCGGGAGCAGTGCCACGAGCAGATCTTCATCGGCACGTATCTGATACGGGCGGTGATCTTCGCCGCGCCGCTGAGCGTCGCCGGAATGACGAAAAACCCCAGCTCGCGCCCAACGGGCATCATTGCCGGGGTTCTCGGCGGGGTATATATGTTTGTTCGCTGGTACCTGGAACAGCGCGACATTTCAACCACCGCGCTGTTCTGCGAGATGACGTTTGCCGGGTTGGCGCTTTGTCACGCGGCGCTGATGCTGTCCGGCGCGCGCGACCGCTTCCTGCTAGGCCGGATACACCGGCGTGCACCATTCCTTGTAGCGGTTGAGCTTCCCGCGGACGGTGTCGAAGTAGAGCTTTCGTAACTGCGTGACAACCGGCCCAAGCTTGCCCGTGCCGATCGGGCGGTGATCGACCTCGGCGATCGCCACGATCTGCACGCCCGTCCCGCAGAAGAACGCTTCATCCGCCAGGAATACCTCGGTGCGATCAATCGGCCGCTCGACCACGGGCAGGCCGATTTCGTCGCATATCAGCCGGATCACCGTGCGGCGCGTGATCCCTTCGAGGATGTTCGAGTAGATCGGCGGGGTGATCACCTGTCCGTCGCGGACCATGAAGAAGTTCTCGGCGCTGCCCTCGGCGATATGCCCGTCTTCGTTGAGGACCAGCGCCTCGTCGAACCCGGCCAGCGTCGCGTCGGTTTTGATCAGGGCAGAGTTCGCGTAGGCGCCCGTGATCTTGCCGCGCGCCGGGATGCTGTTGTCATCGATTCGTCGCCACGACGAGAACGTCACGCGCGAGCCTTCTTCGTTCGGGATGTAGCTCCCGAAGGGCAGGGCGAACATGGTGAAATCCGCCTCAAGGTCGTGCAGGCGCACGCCGATGCCCACCGACGACTTGTAGATTAGCGGGCGGATGTAGACGTTGGTGCGGTAGTTCTCTTTGCGCAGCAGCTCGATCAGGATCTCAAGCATCGACTCGGGCGTATAGGGCAGGTCCATCAACAGCATTTTCCCCGAGGAGAGCAGGCGCTTGAAGTGGTCAATCGGCCGGAAGATGTAAAGCTGCTCTTCTTCGTCGTTCCAATAGGCGCGCATCCCGCCGAACGCGCCGGTGCCGTAGTGCAGCGCGTGCGTCATGACGCTGATCTTGGCTTCTTCGATCGGCACGATCTTGCCCTGAAAATAAGCGTATTTCGGTCCCTCGGACATCCAGATCACTCCTGTTTTGAACGACTGTCCCATACGGCCGGAGCCGTTGATGCCATTATAGCCCGGCTTCCTGCGGGCAGTGGAGTACCATACCGGGCCAGCCCGCCGCTACCCGAGAAATTGCAGCGTGTCGGTGGTTGCCTTGCTGAGGTCGGCATACACGCCGCGCCGGTGTTCCGGAATCAACGCGGCAAGCTGGTACATCGCTTCCTGCGTCATGAGGTGTAGCTCGTCGCGCGGGATGCGGGTGTTGCCGCTGGTCTTGAAGCGGAACGGGACGCCGAAGCGCAAGGTGATCGGCGTGCGGCGCAGACGCAGCAGGGTCCCAGGGAAGCGATCGGTCCCTTCGATTCCCACCGGCAGCACGATCGCGTCGCCTTTGGTTGCCAGATAGGCCATGCCGTGCTTCGCTTCCTGCAAAGCAGGGCTGCGCGTGCCCTCTGGCGCGATCAGCACGGCGCGTCCCTGGCGCATCAATTCGAGCGTGGTAGCGATCGCCTGACGGTCCACCTCGCCGCGCCGCACGGGGTACGCGCCCCATGCCTTCGCCATCAATCCGATGATGGGGTGCTGCGTGTTTTCGACTTTCGACATCGGCACGATGTAACGGTTTCGCACCGCGCCGACCACCACAAACGGATCGATCGCCGCCAGGTGGTTCATCACGACGAGCAATGGTCCTTCATCCGGCACGCGATCCGCGTCGATCACGGTCACGTTGACCAGCAGGTTGAAGCCGATCCCGCGCATCAGCACGTCGCGCAGGAAGCCCCGCCGCCGGTCGATCTGGTCTTGCCGGTAGACGATTTCATGGGCGGAAAACCGCATGGGGGTTGAACTGTGTGCCATAGTCTCCTGATTCTTGGGTGTGGATTACGTGCCCGTCTTCTCTTTCAGCAGGCGAACTTCAGCCGGAGAAAGCTCGCGCCACTGGCCGGGGCGCAGGTGGCCGATCTCTAGCATCTCGATCTTGGTACGGATCAGTCGCTTGACCGGGTAGCCAAGCTGGCTGGCGATGCGGCGGATCTGCCGCTTGCGCCCTTCGCGCAGGATCACCTGAAGCCAGGTTCCTTCCGGTGTGGTGGTCATCACGCGGACCTTTGCGGGCGCGCTGATCTCGTCGCCGAGCGGCACGCCCTGACGCCACTGGTCCAGCGCATCCTGCGTGGGCGTTCCCTCGACCAGCACCTCGTAGGTCTTGGTGTGTCCATAGCGCGGGTGCATCAGCCGGTCGGCCAGCTCACCATCGTTGGTCAGCAGAACGAGCCCTTCGCTGTCCGCGTCGAGCCGCCCCACAGTGAACAGGTGCCCTTTGTGCGGCACCAGCTCCCGCACCAGCCGCCGCTTTTCGTGCGCCTCACGCTTGTTTGCCGAGACGACGCCGCGCGGCTTGTTCAGCAGGATGTAGACGTATTCAGGCCGCGCCGCGAGCCGCTTCCC
>CBINGT010000123.1:0-8824 GCA_966250245.1 uncultured Anaerolineae bacterium | reverse complement strand
TACTTCTTCAGCCAGACGCCGATGTGGATGTACCGCCCCGTTCCGCGTGACGTCATCGAGGAACTCGGTGACGACTGGACCGAGCCCGGCAACATCGTCACCAACGGCCCATTCGTGCTTGACGAGTGGGTGCGTGGCGTGCGCCGCGTGTTCCTGCGCAACCCGTACCTGCCCGAAGATCTGCGCGGCCCGGGTAACGTCGAGCGCGTCGTGACGACCATCGTCGAAGACGTGGGCACCACCTTCGCGCTTTACCAGGACAACCAGATCGATACCTCGGGCGTTCCCCCGGCGGAACTGCAGTCGGTCCTGAACGACCCGGCCTACGCCGAGCAGCTTTTCCAGTCCTCGGACCTCGCCGTGTTCTACTTCGGCTTCGCGCACGACAAGGCGCCGTTTGACAACGTGAGCGCTCGCCGCGCCTTCTCCGCTTCCGTCGACCGCAACGCGTTCATTCAGGAAGTGTGGCAGGGCCGTGGTGTTCCGATGATCCACCTGACCCCGCCCGGCATGTTCGGCGCACCGCCGATCAATGAGGTTGGCGTGGGGTACGATCCGGAACTGGCGCGTGCGGAAATCGAAGCCGCCGGTTACCCGAACTGCGAGGGCCTGCCGCCGCTTGAACTGGTTGCCTACCAGGGCGCTGGCTCGTGGGCGGAGTTCCTGGCCGCTTCGGTCGAGCGCGAGCTGGGCTGCGACCCGAATCTGTTGACAGTCGAGCAGCAGGAATTCTCCGTCCTGCTCGAGACGGTTGACCCGCGCAACGCGCCTGAGGATCGTCCGAACGTCTGGACGCTCGGCTGGGGCCCCGACTATCCCGACGCCAACAACTGGGTCGGCGACGTGCTCCACTGCGAGTCCGAAAACACCTTCAAGCGGCCCTGCACCGAGGTCGACGACCTGATCACGCAGGCGGCGCAGGAGAACGATCCGGACGTCCGCACCGAGCTGTACTATCGTATCGAGGAAATGTTCTTCGGGCCTGAGGGCGAGCATCCTATCATCACCCTCTACATGCGCCTCGACTACTCGCTGGTGAAGCCGTGGTACACCGGCCCGTTTGAAACGGACGGTCTGTTCGGCGGCCCGCACTGGAACTATCGCTCGATTGACCAGGAAGCGCAGCTCGCGGCTCGCGGCGCTGGCGGCCAGTCGTCGTAGCGTCAAGCCTCTAAGCGACGCAAAGCGCGTCATGTGGCCGGCGGCATGTCACCAGCATGCCGCCGGTTTTTTCGCTCGCCGAGCGGGTATAGTTCAAAAGTGTGCCATCTCAAAGTGTGCTATACTACGGGCCGAAATCTGTACATTCTTCACCCTTTCCTGCGAGAGCGCGAGGACAAAAAAACGGTGAAACACTTCATAGATCTCGCCGACTGGTCATCGGCAGACCTCTGGGAAATACTCAACATTGCTCGCGTATTGAAAGCAGAGCGCAAAGAAACGGGCGCCAACAAGCGTCTGCTGAAAGGCAAAGCGCTCGGCATGATCTTCCAAAAACCGTCGCTGCGGACACGCGTTAGCTTTGAGATGGCGATGCAGCACGTCGGCGGGCACGCGCTCTACCTCAGCCCGCAAGAGATCGGCCTCGGCAAGCGCGAGAGCATCGCGGACGTCGCGCGGGTGCTGGGCGGCTATGTCGATGTGATCATGGCGCGCACCTTCGACCACGAGCATATTCTTGAGCTGGCACGCTGGAGCCCCGTCCCCGTGATCAACGGCCTGACCGATTACAACCATCCGTGCCAGGCGATGGCGGACATCCTGACGATCTACGAAGAGTTTGGACGCCTGGAAGGGCTGCACCTGGCGTATGTGGGTGACAGCAACAACGTCGCCACCAGCCTGATGATGGCCGCCGCGCAGTTCGGCCTCAGCATGAGCATCGGCAGCCCGGAAGGCTACCAGCCGAAGCAGGCGACGGTCGAAAAGGCCCAGCGGCTTTCGCGCGGGCGGCTGACCGTCAACGTGACGGACGACCCGGTGGCGGCGGTCGAAGGCGCGGACGTGGTCTACACCGATACGTGGACCAGCATGGGCCAGGAAGAGGAAGCGGAGAAGCGCCGCCAGGTCTTCCCGCCGTTCCAGGTCAACGCGGAATTGCTGTCGCACGCCGCGCCGCACGCGATCGTGATGCACTGCCTGCCCGCGCACCGGGGCGAAGAGATCACCGACGACGTGGCGGATGGCCCGCAGTCGCGGCTGTTCCCGCAGGCGGAGAACCGGCTCCACGTCCAGAAGGGCATCCTGGTGTATCTGCTGGAAGCCGCAGGCGTTCTCAGCCCGAAGGCGCACAAGCGCTACAAGAAGCTCGTCAAGGGGATCCGCAAGGGCTCTCATGAACGGGTTGAGACAGCCGAGGACGAAGACCTCGACGAGATTGACGAAATCGAAGAGATCGAAGAACCAGAAGAGTTTGAAGACCCCGAAGAATCCGAAAGCGTGCCGGATTAGGCGCGACTGAATACGAACCGAGCGCAAGATGCCAGGGAACCGTCACATCTACGAACAGGCGATGAACGTCGGCCACAGCGCGGCATGGGATCAGCACTGGGACCGCGCGATCGCCGCGTACGGGCGGGCCGTGCAAGAGTTCCCCGACGACGCGGCGGCGCACAACAGCCTCGGGCTGGCGTTGCTTCAGGCACGGCGGCTTGAAGACGCCCTCAAGGTCTACACGCGCGCCCACCAGCTTGCGCCCGACGACCCGATCCCGCTGGAGAAAAGCGCGGACGTGCTGGAGCGGCTTGGCCGCTTGAAGGAAGCCGCGCAGCAATACATCAACGTTGCCGAGATCTACCTGGCGCAGCGCGATCTTGAGAAGGCGATCGCCAACTGGGAGCGCGCCACGCAGTTGACGTCTGGCCTGGTGCAGATCCACCAGCGGCTCGCCCTCGCCTACGAGCGCACCGGCCAGCGCCGCGCCGCGATCCGCGAATACCTCAGCCTGGCGTTCACCTTCCAGCGCGCAGACCGCACCGACATCGCGTCGCAGGCCGTCGAGCGCGCGCTTCGCCTGGACCCGAACCACCCGCAGGCACTGAACGCGCGGCAAGCGTTGATGACCGGCCAGCTTATTTCGCCGGACGTGCTCGAAGAGGCGGCGCCCGCCACGGTGTCCCGGCGCGAGCGTGCGTTTGACGCCACCGCGCTCGAAGAGGAAGAGGTCGATCAGGGCGACGCCGATCCGCGCGGGCCGCTCGGCGAGGCGATGGAAGCCGGACTGGCAGCGCTGGCGGCAGCGGTGTTCGAGCATGGCGAGCTGGGCAAGGGCGGGACGGAGATCCTCGACGCGATTGAGTACCAGCGGCTCGATGCGGTGGAACAAGCAGTCGAGTCGTACCGCGCCGCGCTGAAAGCGAAGGTCGAGCACCCTGGTATCTACCTCAATCTCGGCGTGTTGCTGCTTGACCTCGGGCAGTGGAAAGAGGCGGTCCGCTATCTGGAAGAGGCGGGCAAAGACTCGCAGCTTGCGCCCGGCGCAATGCAGGCCCTCAGCCTGGCGCACTTCGCGCAGGGCAATCACCGCGCCGCCGCATATTACCTCGTCCAGACGCTGCGGCTGGTCGATATAGAACTCGCTGAGCGGCCAGAAGACGCCGCGCAGCTTGGTCAGATCTACGACAAGCTGACGGCCGACATCGACGAGGCGGACGACGAACACCTACGGCGCGTCAATGAGCGCTTCCTCGAGTTGCTGACCGGCCCGAACTGGAAGCAGCGCGTCAGCAAGACCCGCCGCCAGCTTGAGGAAACGATCACCCTCGAAGACCCGGACTCGCTGATCAGCATTGTGCCGTACATCAATGACCGGGTGACCGAGGGGCTCAACCTGATCGACGAGTATTTACGTGACGGGCTGCTGACTCTGGCGATGGACCAGGCGCATTACCTGCTGGAGTCTGCGCCCGATTACCTGCCGATCCACTGGCGGATCGGGCAGATCCTGCTGGAGCGCGACAACATCCAGGAAGCGATCATCAAGTACGACCTGGTGGCGAACGTCTACCTGATGCGCGGAGACGCCGAGCGCGCCGCCGAGATCTTGCAAGAAGCGCTCAAGATCGCGCCGATGGACGTCAAGCTCCACCGCAGCCTGATCGACCTGCTGCAAGGTCAGGAACGCTGGGACGAGGTGCTCGACCAGCACATCGATCTGGCGGACGCTTACTACCAGCTTGGCGACCTGGAAGCCGCCCGCGCCACGTATCAGGCGGCGATCCAGCTTGCCGAGCGTGTCAACTCTCCAGCGGAAAAGACGATCCGCATCCTGCACCGGCTGGGCGACATCGACGTGAGCATGTTCGACCTGCGCCAGGCGATGCGGACCTACGAGCAGATCCGCCGGTTGGATCCCAACGACGAGCGCGCGCGGCGCATGCTGGTCGACCTCAACTACCGGCTAAACGATCCGGTTTCGGCAGTGCGAGAGCTGGACGGCCTGCTGCGGGTTTACGCGCGCCAGCGCCGCGCCGGACAGATCATCAAGGTGCTTGAGGAACAGGTCACCCGCTATCCGCAGGACATGGCGCTCCGCTCGCGGCTGGCGGCGGTCTACCGGCAGACGGGGAGCATCGACAAAGCGGTCGAGCAGCTTGACTCGCTGGCGGAGCTTCAGCTTGAGGCCGGTCTGCACAACGACGCATTGGTGACGATCCGGCGGATCATCGCCCTGAATCCGCCGCAGGTGAACGATTATCGGCGACTTCTGAAGCAGCTTAGCGGGTGAGCGTGTATTGGTAGTGACAGCACGCCCCGGCGACGCGACCCGAGGGCGTGAGAGCAGCACACTGTAACCGGAATGTGGGCGCGGTTGGAATGTTGGATGCGACGCAGAACGTCGCCGGGGCATGAGAGTGCAGTTAGGCAGTGTGTAAGCAATGAGATTAATCTGGACCATTCAAACGTTCCGGTGGAGCGACGTGCCGGATGTGCTCGTCGTGGCGGCGCTGATCTTCGCCGCGGGCCTGTACATCCGGGGAACGCAGGCGGTCCCGCTGTTGCGCGGCACGCTGGTCGTCGTGCTGGTGATCGGGTTCTTCGCCACAACACTGGAATGGGTCGCCTTCCGTTGGGTGCTGAATAACCTGCTCACGGCCGCCGCAGTCGCCATCCCCATCATCTTCCAACCAGAATTGAGGCGCGCGCTCGAACGTGTCGGACGCACCGGACTCAACAACCTCTTTTCCCGAGCGCCCACCTACACCGCCGACGAGCAGGTGATCGACGCGATCTGCGCGGCCGCGGCGCGTCTATCCGAGCGGCGGCACGGCGCGCTGATCGTGCTGGAGCGCAACGACACGCTTGAGGAATTTATCAAAACCGGCGTGCCGCTCGACGCGGAAGTTAGCCCGCAGTTATTCCTGACCGTCTTCTGGCCCAAGACCGAGCTTCACGACGGCGCGGTGATCATCCGCAACGGCCGCGTGGCAAGCGCCGCGTCGGTGCTGCCGCTGTCGTCTGGCCGCAACCTGACGGACCGCAAGCTCGGTACGCGGCACCGCGCCGGGCTGGGCATCAGTGAAGTTTCCGACGCGCTGACCGTCATCATCTCGGAAGAAACCGGCCGCATCTCCGTCGCGAACCGGGGCCGCATGATCCGTCGCCTGGATGCGAACCGGCTCCGCACCATTCTGAGCGCCTTCTACACCAACGACCGGCCGGAAGAAGCGCCTGCCTGGTCGGTTGCGGGGCTGATCAACCGCGCGCGTGGCGAGATCGCCCGGCTCCGCGACCGGGGCGGCGATAGCGGTCGCGGGCGCAGAGCCGCGTGATCCGCGCATGAGGCGCTGCCAGGCCCAGGGACGTTATGACCTCTGATTCTTCTTCTATTCTGCAAACTATCAGCCGCAACATCGGCTGGCTGTTTGCGTCGATCTTCCTCGCGTTCGTCGTGTGGGTCGCCGCGACGATGGCGAACAACCCCGTCGAGCAGCGCGAGCTAAACGGCGTCGAAGTCCAGTACGAGATCCCCGACGGCTACGTGCTGATCAACGAGCAGGCGCTCCCGCAGACGGTGAGCGTGTTTATCCGCACGCAAGAGAGCGAGTGGCAGTTGCTCGTACCTGACGACGTGACAGTGGTGGCAGAGCCGGAAGACGTGCGCGAGCCGGGCGAATATCGCGTCCAGCTTCGCGCGACGATCAACGAACCGCGCTTCGGGACGGTGGCAGCCGTTCGCCCCAGCACGCTGTCGCTGGAAATCGGCGTGCAGGCCGAAGCGCGCGCGCCGATCGACGTGGTGGTGCGCCGCGAGCCGCCGCTCGGCTATAGCTATCCGTCGGAACTGGTGTGCGACCAGACCGAGGTCGTCGTGCGCGGCAGTGCGGAGCGCGTTCAGAGCGTGCGCGCCGCCGAAGTCCGCATGGACCTCAGCGACAAGCGCAACCCGTTCACCGAGTCGTTCGACCTGATCCCGGTCAACGCCGAAGGGCGCACCGTGAGCAACGTCGAGCTATCCCCATCGAGCGTCGTCTGCTCGGTCGATATTCAGGTGCGCGAGGACGTCACGCCGATCGAGGTGCTTCCCGCGACGACCGGCTCTCCACCGGATGGATATATCTTCGAGGGCTACGCCAGCTTCTCCCCGCGCTCTGTAGGTGTGACGGGCGACCGGGACGCGATCGCCAGTATGAACCGCGTGGTCCGCACGGCGCCGATTGACCTGCGCGGGCGCACCGAAACGTTCACGGTCGAAGTGCCGGTGCAGCTTCCCCCGGGCGTGCGGCTGGTGCCGGAAGACCAGTTGATCAGCGTCACGGTGCGCATCTCTCCGCAGACGACCACCCGCCAGTACGAAGAGGTGCCGGTGATCGTCACCGGACTGGACGAAGCGCGCTATCAGGTGCGCGGGCTGGCGAACACGGTGACGGTGTTCATCACGGGGCCGGAAGATCGCCTTCCGGAACCGGGCGACGTGACGGTCGAGGTCAGCGTATCCGAGCTGGGCACAGGCAACCACCAGATCCGGCCGGTGCCGATGGTGAACGGAGATCCGGAGCCGGATAACCTGTCACTGAGCGTCGAGCCGCAGGAACTGAGCCTGACGATCGAGGCGGTGACTGGGTTAGCCACGCCTACCGCGACCGTCCCGATCGATTCGATGGAGCCGATCGAGGTCGCCAGCCCGACGCCGAGCGGCAGCGGATCATGACACCCGAAGCCTGAGGCGCAGACCATTATCTTGTTTCTACGGGTTTTTAATCGCCCCTTAATTTCAGCATGGTACCTTAGGGCTAGTCAGTCGATGCGGTTCAATCCATCGGTGTGACCGGGTATCGCGAACCCGTATGCTCCCCACCCCCACCTGATATACTGTTGCGATACCCAGCCGGAAGGGCGCGCGTGCGCTCTTCCTTTTTTTCTGGCGCTCGCCACCCACTCCGGCGAGCCTTCCAACCGCCGGACCGATCTGTTAGAATCAAGCCAGTGCTTCCGCAGAAATGTGTGGTAAACCGATGAGAAAACCGCTTGTCGCCCTGGTGGGGCGGCCCAACGTGGGGAAATCCGCGCTGTTTAACCGGCTGGTTGGGCAGCGCAAAGCTGTGGTGTCCGAAGTTCCCGGGACGACCCGCGACCGCCTGTTTGGCGAGGTCGAATGGAACGGCGTGCTGTTCAACGTGGTGGATACTGGCGGGCTGGAAGTCTACCAGCCGAAGCAAGCGCCGCGCAGCCCGCTTGAAGAGGGCAGCGAACGCTTCGTCGAGGAGATCCGCGAGCAGGCGCTGCTTGCCATCACCGACGCCGACGTGATCGTGTTTGTGGTGGACGCGATCGAGGGAATCACCGCCGCAGACGAAGAAGTCGCCACCATTCTGCACAAGACGAACAAGCCGGTGATCGTCGCGGCCAACAAAGCGGACAACGAACAGCGGCGCACAGACGCATTCGAGTTCTATGCGCTGGGTATGGACGAGGTGTTCCCGGTATCGGCGTTTCACGGTACGGGCACGGGCGATCTGCTCGACGCGGTGGTTGAGGCGCTACCCTTCCGCCCCACGAGCGATATGCTCGACGAGGCGGACGAAGACGACCCGACGATCCACATTGCGATCATCGGGCGGCCCAACGTCGGCAAAAGCTCGCTGCTCAACAAGCTACTCGGGCAGGAGCGCGCGATCGTCAGCCCGGTTGCAGGCACGACGCGCGACGCGGTCGACACGTCGCTGACGTGGAACGGCATCCCGCTCACGCTGATTGACACCGCCGGGATCCGCCGCCGGGGCCGGATCGAGCCGGGCGTCGAGAAGTACAGCGTTTTGCGCGCGATCAAAGCGATTGAGCGGGCCGATGTGGCGCTGGTGCTAATCGACGCGACCGAGGGCGTTACCCAGCAAGACGCGAACATCGCCGGGATGGTTCAGGAAGCGATGAAAAGCGCGGTGATCGTGGTCAATAAGTGGGACCTGATCGAGAAGGGTCCGCAGACCATGAACGAATTTAAAGAGCAGGTAAGGCGCGACCTGGCGTTTATGCCGTACGTGCCGGTGCTGTTCGTCAGCGCGAAGACCGGCCAGCGTATCCATACTGTGCTGGAGACGGCGGTTCAGGTACAGGAAGAGCGCATGGTCCGCATCCCGACCAGCGAGCTCAACCCGATCGTACGCGAAGCAATGCTCAAACACGCGCCCGCGACCAAACACCCGCGCCCGCTCAAAATCTTCATGGCGCAGCAGGTCCGCGTGGACCCGCCGACGTTCCTCTTTCACGTCAACGACACGCGGCTGCTGCACTTCACCTACGAGCGCTATCTGGAAAACCAGATCCGCGAGCACTATCCATTCACGGGCACGCCGATCCGCCTCAGCTTCCGCCCGCGCGACGAGGA
>CBINGT010000122.1:0-8869 GCA_966250245.1 uncultured Anaerolineae bacterium | reverse complement strand
CACAGGCTCTCAAGCGCCTGGTGCTCGGCCCGCAGGATCGTCCCGCCGGGCGTCTCGTACACACCCCGGCTTTTCATGCCGACCAGCCTGTTTTCGACCATGTCCACGCGGCCGATGCCGTTAATGCCGCCGAGCCGGTTGAGGCGCGTCATCAACTCGACCGGGCCGAGCGGCTGCCCGTCGATCGCGACCGGCACGCCCTTCTCGAACTCAATTTCGACGTAGGTCGGCTCGTCGGGAGCCGTCTCCGGGCTGCGCGTCAGCACGAACATCGACTCTTCCGGCTCGTTCCACGGGTTTTCGAGCGGGCCGCCTTCGTGACTGATGTGGAAGATGTTGCGGTCGCGGCTGTAAATACTCTTGCGCGTTGAGGTCACCGGAACGTTGTGCGCCTCGGCGTAGGCGATCGCGTCCTCGCGGCTGCGGATCTCCCACTCGCGCCAAGGGGCGATAATCTGCAGCTTCGGGTTGAGCGCCATGACGGTCAGCTCGAAGCGCACCTGATCGTTCCCCTTGCCGGTGCAGCCGTGCGCGATCGCGTCTGCGCCTTCGGCCTCGGCGATCTCGACCAGATGCTTGCCGATCAGCGGGCGCGCGAACGACGTTCCGAGCAGGTACACGCGCTCGTAGACCGCGCCAGCTTGCAGCGTCGGGAACACAAAGTCTGTCAAAAACTCTTCCTGCAAATCGCGGACAATCAACTTGCTGGCGCCGGAGCGGATCGCTTTTTCTTCGAGCCCTTCCAACTCCTCGGCCTGGCCCAGGTCCGCGCAGAAGCACACCACCTCACACTGATAATTTTCTCGCAGCCACGGGACGATGATGGAAGTATCGAGTCCGCCGCTGTAAGCAAGAACGGCTTTTGTGATGGGCTGCATAGGGGTTTGTATCCTCTCTTCAGTGTTTCGAATGCCGTCGGTGAGGTGCAGCCGGGCGTGCCGCTGAAGCAGCGCCGTGGGGCGTGCGCGTCGAGGGCTGCACAGACGCGAATTATCCCGCGTATCCTGCCCGTTCTGCCGCTAATTTGGTCATAATTCACAAACACGAATTTGGTAAAACTGCTTGACAGCACGTGTCTGTTTGGCATACAGTCTAGGACAACTTCTGAGCAGGTGGTGCGCTGATCTGCAGTCGCCCACCGCCAAGCAACAAAGGGTGCTTGCCAGCATGTCTCGTTTGGTCGTCCTCCTTATCGTCGTCCTCCTCGTCATTCTTGGCGGGGTTTTCGGCGTTGGGAGGACCGAGGCGGTGGTGTAGCAACCAAATCAGTCAGAAAGTAGGCGAGGGCCTCCCAACAAGCGGGAGGCCCTTTTCGTTTCGGTTTTCGGCGCGAACAGAGGACGCATGATGCGGTCAGATCGGATCAAAAAGGGGTTTGAACGCGCGCCACACCGGAGCCTGCTCAAGGCGACCGGCGTGCGCGACGAGGACATGCACAAGCCGTTCATCGCGATTGTGAACTCGTATGTGGACATCATCCCGGGGCATGTCCACCTGCAAGAGTTTGGCCGCATCGTCAAAGAGGCGGTGCGCGAGGCGGGCGGCGTGCCGTTCGAGTTCAACACGATCGGCGTGGACGACGGGATCGCGATGGGGCACGTGGGGATGAATTTCTCGTTGCCCAGCCGCGAGCTGATCGCGGACTCGGTCGAGACGATGATCATGGCGCACGCCTTCGACGGCATGATCTGCATCCCCAACTGCGACAAGATCGTGCCCGGGATGCTGATGGGCGCGATGCGGGTAGACATCCCCACGATCTTCATCAGCGGCGGGCCGATGGCCGCAGGCAAGACGCCCGACGGGCGCACGGTCGACCTGATCAGCGTGTTTGAGGGCGTCGGTGCCTACAAGGCCGGAAAGATCGACGAGGCCGAGCTCAAGACGCTGGAAGACTACGGCTGCCCATCGTGCGGGTCGTGTTCCGGCATGTTCACCGCAAACTCGATGAACTGTCTGCTCGAGGCGCTGGGACTGGCCCTGCCATACAACGGCTCTGCGCTGGCCCAGACGCCCGAGCGGATCGCCCTTGCGAAGCAGGCGGCGCGCCAGATCATGGTTCTGATCGAGCAGAACCTGACGGCGCGCCGTATTGTTACCGCCGAAGCGATCGATGACGCCTTCGCGCTCGACATGGCGATGGGCGGCAGCACGAACACCGTCCTGCACACGCTGGCGCTCGCATACGAAGCGGGGATCGACTACCCGCTGGAGCGGTTGAACGAAGTCGCCGCGCGTGTGCCGCACCTGTGCAAAGTCAGCCCGGCGTCACAGTGGCATATGGAAGACGTGCACCGTGCAGGCGGCGTCCCGGCCATTCTGCGGGAGATTGCGCGCGGCGGGAACACGCTCCACCTCGACCGTCTGACTGTCACCGGGTGCACGCTGGGCGAGAACATCGCCGATGCCGAGATCTGCGACGACGCGGTGATCCGCCGCCTGGAAAACCCGCACAGCCCTCATGGCGGCCTGGCGGTGTTGTTCGGCTCGCTGGCGCCCGACGGCGCGGTGATCAAGATCGGCGCGGTCCCCCCGGCGCTGCGCCAACACACCGGTCCAGCGCGGGTCTACGAGAGCGAGGAAGCGGCGTCGTACGGCATTCTCAACCGCGAAGTGCAGCCGGGCGACGTGGTCGTGATCCGGTACGAGGGGCCGCGCGGCGGGCCGGGGATGCAGGAGATGCTGGGTCCGACTGCGCAGCTTCAAGGGATGGGGCTGGGCGAGTCGGTCGCGCTGGTTACGGACGGGCGCTTTTCCGGCGGCAGTCGCGGCGTGTCCATCGGGCATGTCAGCCCGGAAGCAGCGGCGCGCGGACCGATCGCCGCCGTACAGAACGGCGACCCGATCGCGATCGACCTGGATCGTCGGACGCTCGATCTGCTGGTCGACCCGGCCGAAGTCGAGCGGCGGCTGGCGGCGCTCCCCCCGTACGAGCCGCAGATCGAAAGCCGCTGGTTGCGGCGCTATGCCCGGCTGGTCAGCAGCGCCAGCACCGGGGCGGTTTTTCTCGATTAAGCGGGCTGGCTGCGGCGCGCGGATACCTTTCGTGAAGGAGTGGAGAAGATGAGTTTGAGCGAGCAGAAATCGGAGTGGATGTGGTACAACGGCGAGTGGGTCCGCTGGGAAGACGCGACGGTGCACGTAACGGCTCACGCGCTGCACTACGGCTCCAGCGTATTTGAGGGCATCCGCGCGTATGCCACGCCCGACGGCCCGGCGATCTTCTGCCTGGACGCGCACGTACGGCGCCTATTTGACTCGTGCAAGATCGCGCGCATCCCCCTGGGTTACACGCACGAAGCTATTCACCGCGCCATTGTCGAGACGGTTGACCGCAACCGGCACGAAAGCTGCTACATCCGCCCGCTGGTTTTTCGGGGCAGCGAGGTTTTGGGCGTGGATGGCCGCCGGTGCCCATCCGAGGTCGTTATCTTCACACTGGACTGGGGACGCTACCTCGGCGCGGACGCGATTGAGCAGGGCATCGACGTGATGGTTAGCTCGTGGCGGCGGATGGCGCCCGATACGCTTCCGGCGATGGCGAAGATCGGCGGGCAGTACATCGGCAGCCAGTTGATCACGATGGAAGCGAAGGACAACGGCTATCACGAAGGGATCGCGCTCGACGTGACCGGCTATCTGGCCGAGGGCGCGGGCGAGAATGTTTTTCTGGTGCACAACAATGTGATTTACACGCCGCCGACCTCGTCCTCAATCCTGGCCGGGATCACCCGCCAATGTGTGATCACGCTCGCCGAAGCACTCGGCTATGAGGTCCGCCAGCAACCGATCGCCCGCGAAATGCTGTACATCGCCGACGAGATGTTCCTGACCGGCACGGCGGCGGAGATCACGCCGGTGCGTTCGGTGGACCGTTTGCCGGTTGGCAAGGGCGAGCGCGGCCCGGTCACGAAGCAGCTTCAGGACCAGTTCTTTGGCATCACCAGCGGGCATCTGCCCGACAAATTCCACTGGCTGACGCCAGTGCGCGAGACGAGCGTCAGCTACGGCATCGCGCGCAGCTTCGGTCATTAATCTCGTTCGCAGCGTAAGGAGAGGAGCACCTACCGTGAAACTGACCGGCGCAGAGATCATTCTTGAGTGTCTGCTGCGGGAAGGCGTCGAGGTGATGTTTGGCTATCCGGGCGGCGCGATTCTGCCGACCTACGACGCCATGACGAAATATCCGCAGCTCCGCCATGTGCTGGTACGCCACGAGCAGGGCGCCGCACATATGGCCGACGGCTACGCTCGCGCGACCGGGCGGGTCGGCGTGGCGATCGCGACCTCTGGCCCCGGCGCGACGAACCTCGTCACCGGAATCGCCACCGCCATGCTCGACTCGTCGCCGATTGTGTGCATCACCGGGCAGGTCCCGACGAGCGCGATTGGCACGGACGCTTTTCAGGAGACGGACGTCACCGGCGTGACGCTTCCCGTCACCAAGCACAATTACCTCGTCTACTCGGTCGAGGAGCTGGCGTACACCATCAAAGAAGCGTTCCACATCGCGCGGACCGGCCGTCCCGGCCCCGTGCTGGTGGACGTGCCGAAGGACGTGCAGAACGCCGTCACCGAGTTCGAGTATCCCGAAGAGGAGCCGTCGATGCCCGGCTACCGGCCGCCGCGCGCTGCGCGGGAAGAAGACCTGCGCGCCGCGCTGGAGCTGATCCGGAAGGCGGAGCGCCCGGTCATCCTGGCGGGGCATGGCGTGATCATGTCGGGCGCCTCGCGGGAGGTCCTCGAATACGCCGAGAAGACGCAGACCCCGATCGCCCTGACGCTGCTCGGCAAGGGGGGCGTGCCGGAAACGCACCCGCTGTCTCTGGGCATGATGGGGATGCACGGCACGGGCCATGCCAACCTCGCGATCCAGAACGCCGACCTGCTGCTCGCCTTCGGGATGCGCTTTGACGATCGCGTAACTGGCAACCTGAAGACCTACGCGCCGCACGCGAAGAAGATCCACATCGAGATCGACCCGTCCGAAATTCACAAGAACGTGCGCGTCGACGTGCCGATCGTGGGCGACCTGCGGACAGTGCTTCAGCAGTTGAACCCGCGCGTCGAGCCGCAGGAGCATCGTGAGTGGTGGGCGCAGATCCGCGATTGGATGGAAGACGGCGACGAGCGCGACATCATCCACTGGGATTCGGGCGAGCGGCTGTTCGCAGCACACGTCATCCGCGATATGTGGGAAGCGACGCGCGGCGACGCCGTGATCGTGACCGACGTCGGCCAGCACCAGATGTGGGAAGCGCAGTATTACCCGCACGAGCGCCCGTACACGCTGATCACGTCTGGCGGGCTTGGAACGATGGGCTTTGGCCTGCCCGCCGCGATCGGTGCGCAGATGGGGCTGAAAAGCAACAACGTCTGGGCGATTGTGGGCGATGGCGGCTTCCAGATGACGATGACCGAGCTGGGCACCGCCGCGCAGGAACGCGTGCCGGTCAAGATCGCGATCATCAACAACGGCTATCTGGGGATGGTTCGCCAGTGGCAGGAGTTCTTCTACGAGGAACGCTACAACGCCACGCCGATGCACAACCCGGACTTCGTGAAGCTGGCCGAGGCGTATGGCATCCCGGCACGGCGCGTCACCCGGCGGCAGGACGTGATCCCGACCATCGAGTGGGCCGCGAGCATCAACGACGGCCCGGTGCTGATCGATTTCGTCGTGGAAAAGCACGACATCGTGTATCCGATGGTTCCGGCCGGGGCCGATCTGCACAACATGATCCGCCGCCCGATCGAAGCAAAGTGAGGACAAAGATGGCAAGCAAACAAACGCTCGTCGCGCTGGTCGAAAACAAACCCGGCGTGCTGAACCGGGTGGCGAGCCTGTTCCGGCGGCGTAATTTCAACATCGACAGCCTGACGGTTGGGCGCACGCAGTCGGAAGACATCTCGCGCATGACGATTGTCGTGGATGCCGGAGCCGACCAGGTCGCGCAGCACCTGTACAAGCTGGTGAACGTGATCAAGGTCGAAAACATCACAAGCGTGCCGAACGTCAGTCGCGACCTCGCGCTGATCAAGGTGCGCGTGGACGCCGACACGCGCGGCCAGGTGATCCAGCTTTGCGACATCTTCCGCGCGCACATCGTCGATACCAGTAGCGAGGCGCTGATCGTCGAGGTGACGGGCGACGAGGAAAAGATCAACAGCATGGTCGAGATGCTGCGCCCGCTGGGGATTCTGGAGATGGTTCGCACTGGCGTCGTCTCGATGGCGCGCGGGGATAAGGTTTTCGCACCGGACGATTACACGCCGCGCCGTACCGTCGCAAATGGGCATCGTGCGAGCGTAATCTAACACTCTAGTAATTGGTTGCGCCTACGCCGTGAGGGTGGGGCGCTTGATAGAGGGAGACCCTTCTGTGGCAACACTCTACTATGACAAAGACGCGGACCTGCGCCAGCTTGATGGGAAGACCGTCGCGGTGATCGGATATGGCAGCCAGGGGCACGCCCACGCCCTCAACCTGCGGGATAGCGGCGTGAATGTGGTTGTGGGGCTGTACGAGGGCAGCCGGTCGTGGGCACAGGCGGAAGCCGACGGCCTGACCGTTGCCACCGTCAGCGACGCGGCGGCGCAGGCGGACGTGATCATGGTGCTTATTCCAGACACGCGCCAGGCGCAGGTCTACGCCGAGAGCATCGCGCCGAACCTCAAGCCGGGCGACACGCTGATGTTCGCGCACGGGTTCAACATCCGCTTCGGCCTCATCCAGCCGCCCGCCGACGTCGATGTGAGCATGGTCGCGCCCAAGGCGCCGGGCCATCGCGTCCGCGAGCTGTACGTCGAGGGCGCCGGGACACCTGCGCTCGTCGCGGTGGAGCAAGACGCCAGCGGGCAGGCGCTCGCCAATGCGCTGGCGTATGCGCGGGCGCTCGGCTGCACGCGCGCCGGTGTGATCCAGACCACGTTCGCCGAGGAAACCGAGACGGACCTTTTCGGGGAGCAGGCCGTTCTGTGCGGCGGTGTGACCGCGCTGGTCAAGGCGGGCTTCGAGACGCTGGTCAAGGCCGGTTATCAGCCGGAGATCGCGTATTTCGAAGTGCTGCACGAGCTGAAGCTGATCGTCGACCTGATGTACCAGGGCGGCATGAACTATATGTGGTACTCCGTCTCGGACACGGCCGAACACGGCGGTTATACCGGCGGCGAGCGGCTGATCACCGAAGAAACAAAGGGCGAGATGTATCGCATGCTGACCGAGATCCAGGACGGGACCTACGCCCGCAAGTGGATCGCGGAGAACGAGGCCGGGCGCCCGTGGTTCAACGAAGCTCGCCGGCGCGAGCGCGAGTTGATGATCGAGCAGGTAGGCGCCGAACTGCGCGAGATGATGCCGTTCCTGAACGCGAAGAAGGTGCCCGTCGATGCGTAGTCGCGGGCCGCACACAAACGAGGAAAGGGGGTGATCGAATGTCCGAGGATGGGCTTGGTGCCCTGAGCGACCAGGATGATCTTACCCGGCGTTTCAACGGAGTGCGGAGTTCATACAAGGAAAGGGCACATCAACAATGGACGAGCCTGGGGTTCAGACGGACCGAGTTTGGATTTTCGACACCACCCTGCGAGATGGCGAGCAGTCGCCCGGCGCCAGCCTGACCAGCGCCGAGAAGATCGACATCGCGCGGCAGCTTGCGCGGCTGGGCGTGGACATCATCGAGGCGGGCTTTCCGGCGGCGTCACCGGACGACCTGGAAGGCGTGCGGCGGATCGCCCATGAAGTTGGCACACCCGACGGCCCGGTGATCTGCGGGCTGGCGCGCGCCACCAAGAACGACATCGACAAGGCGTGGGAAGCCGTTCAGGGGGCGGCCAAGCCGCGTATTCACACGTTCCTCGCCACGTCCGACATCCACATGGAGCACAAGCTCCGCATGACGCGCGAGCAGGTGATCGAGCGCGTGCGCGAGATGGTCGCCTACGCGCGCTCGCTGTGCGCGGACGTTGAGTTCTCGCCGGAAGATGCGTGTCGCTCCGATCCCGATTTTCTGGTCGAGGTGCTGAGCGTGGCGGTCGAGGCGGGCGCGACAACGCTCAACATCCCGGATACGGTCGGCTACATCACGCCCGCCGAATATGCCGCACTGATGCGCAAACTGATCACCGAGACGGTTGGCGGCGACCGCGTGATCTGGTCGGTCCACTGCCACGACGACCTTGGCATGGCAACGGCTAACACGCTCGCCGGGCTGATGGCGGGCGCGCGGCAGGCCGAAGTGACGATCAACGGAATCGGAGAGCGCGCGGGCAACACCTCGCTCGAAGAAGTGGTTATGGCGCTGCGGACGCGCCCGCAGGTCTACCGGCTCGACACCGGGATCGACACGACGCAGCTCACGCGCACCAGCCGCATGGTGAGCAACTTCACCGGGCTGCCGGTCCAGCCGAACAAGGCGATCGTCGGCGCCAACGCGTTCAGCCACGAGGCGGGCATCCACCAGGACGGGATGCTCAAGCACCATGCGACCTATGAGATCATGACGCCGGAGACGGTCGGCCTGACGCAGAGCAGCCTGGTGCTCGGCAAGCACAGCGGGCGGCATGCGTTCCGCGTGCGGCTATCCGAGCTGGGTTACGAGCTAGGCGAGGAAGATCTGAATCAGGCGTTCGAGCGGTTCAAGGCGCTGGACGACAAGAAGAAGACCGTCACCGACGCCGACATCGAAGCGCTGATCAACGACGAGTTCTACGGCCCCGAAGAGATCTTCACGCTTGAGGGGATCCAGGTCGCGTGCGGGCAGCCGGGGATGCCGACCGCTACGATCAAGCTGCGCGGTCCGGATGGGCAGGTGCACGTTCGCGCGGCGATCGGGACCGGCCCGGTAGATGCGGCGTATCAGGCGATCGA
>CBINGT010000121.1:0-8901 GCA_966250245.1 uncultured Anaerolineae bacterium | reverse complement strand
CAGATAGCGCCCTTCCTCGTCCGGTTCGAAGGCGGACAGGTACACCAGCGGCTTAATCGCAGACCCGGCCTGCTGCGCCGTGAACGCGACGTTCACCTGCCCGTCGATCTCGTCGTTGTAATAGTCCGCGCTGCCGACCATCGCCACGACCGCACCATCCGACGGCCGCATGACGACGACCGAGGCGTTGTTGACGCGCGCGCCGTAGACCTGGTTGACGTATGCCAGATGCTCGGTGACGGCTTGCTCGGCGGCGCTCTGAATCTGCTCGTTAAGCGTCGTGTAGACGCGGAACCCGGCGGAGTAGATTGCCTGCTCCCCGTAGTCTTCCTCAAGCTGCTGCCAGACGTAGTTGACGAAGTGCGGGTGCGTCGCGCGGAACTCGGGGCGCTCGAAGGTCGTGATCTTCACGCGCGCGATGTCGAGCGTCATTTCTTCCGGCTGCGCCATGCCCGGCGCCTGATAGTAGTACACCACGTCGCCCGCGGGCTGCGTCACGGCGGTGACGCATAGCTCGCCCCCGGCGGGGACCTGCCACGGCGAGTTGTCGTCGTGCTGGATGGCGATGCAGCCGGTCCCGTTCGCCTCGGACATCAGGCGGAGCACCTGCTCCATGCGCCTCATCGCCGCCTCGCGGTTGATCACAGGGTCGTACGTCGCGGGCGACTGCGGCAGCCCGGCGATGAACGCCGCTTCCGCCGGGTTGAGATCGCGCGCCGGCTTGTCGAAGTACGTTTGCGCTGCCGCCTCGACGCCGTACGCGAAGTTTCCGTAGAAGAACTCGTTGAGGTAGATCTCGAGTATCTGGTTCTTGTCGTACTTGCGCACGATCTCCGACGCGACAATCACCTCGGTCAGCTTGCGCGTGTTGCTGACCTGCTGCGCGAACTCGGTGTCGAGCACCAGCGCGCGCGCAAGCTGCTGCGTGATCGTGCTTGCGCCGGAAACCGTCTGCCCGGCCTGCAGGTTTTGCACCGCCGCGCGGATGATCGCCATCACGCTGAAGCCGGGGTCGGTGTAAAACGTCTCGTTTTCGGTCGCGATCGTCGCGTGGATCAGCCACGGTGAGATCTCGCTGAGCGGAACCTCGGTCCGCGCGCCCGTTTCGGGGCTGTTGAACTCGGCAAGCAGCGTCCCGTCGGAGTTGTAGATGCGCGTCGTCTCGAAGTCGGACACCAGATCGTCCAACTGGTCCACGCGATCCTCGTACGCGCCGATGACGTAGAAGTAGTAACCGACCATGCCGAGCAGCACGATCAGCGTGAGCGCCATCCCGCCGATGATCGTGACCACCGCCAGGCGGATACCCCACTTCACATACCACGCGCGGTTGTGCTCGACGTCCAGCGCGGCGCTGTAGTCCGGTTGCGGAAACTCTCCGAGGCGCGGCTTCGGCTTGCTGATCGGTTCGGCAGGCGCGCCGCCAACGACACTCGGAACCGTCAGATCGCCCGCGCTCTGCGCGGCGGAGGGCACCGTCATGTCGCCTGATACGGGCACAGTCTGGATCGTCAGGTCTTCGCTGCCGACCTGCACCGGGCGCGCGGGCTGCGTCACCAGCGGGCTGAGCGGGCTGGCGACCCGTCCGCCGTAGTCGATATCGACCTGCTGGCCCTTCGGGCGCGTCGGCGCGTCGGAGCGGCGGACCGGCTCCAATAGCGGCGAGGCGGGGGAAACCATCGTCGCGCCGAGGTCTTCCTGCGGGACGTGGCGCGGCAGCGGCATGTCGTCTTCGTCCAGCGGAATATCTGGCGCGGGGCTGCCTTCCGTCGCGCCCGGATCGATCACCTGCTGCAAGCTCGTTTCGGTGCGGACGGCGCTGCCGCGCACCACTTTGTCGTAGCCGGGCGGCGTGCCGGGGATCCAGTCGCGCCCGTCGTAGTAGTACCAGCGATTGCTTTCCAGACCGAGCATCCACCAGTGACCCTCGTCGTCGAGGATCATCAGGTTACGCAGCTCTTTTTGCAGCTCCTCACGCGTCAGATAACCCGCCTGATAGCGCTGGCGCAGCACGTTGATCTTGCGCTCCGCCTGCTCGAAGGGGGACGGCTCCGGCTCGGTCGCGGCTTCCGGCGTGACAGCCGCCACCGGCTCGGGCGGAGTGTCGGTGGGCACGGGCGTGTTCTCGGTAGAGCGCGGCGGCTCCTCGATGATGGGGCCGGTGGCGCGCTTCACAGGCCGCGCGGTGCGCGCGTCGAGGATCAGCGTGCCCGCATCCTCAGTGTCGGACGCAGAATCGGCGCGGGTTGCTTCGTCGTCGGCGGGTCGCTCGAACTGGGTATCGTGCGCGGCCTGCGCCTGGGTGGTGTCCGGCGCCGGTTGCTCAGCGGAGCCCTCGGGCGAATCGCCATCCGAAGGCGCGCCCGCTTCCGCAATCGTCTCGTCTACGTCGCCGAGCAGTTCTTCGATCTTCGCGTCGGGCGGGCGATACCATCCGCCGGTTTTGGCAGGGGCAGCGCTGGGCGAGTCTGGCTGGGGCTCGGGGCCGTCGCCATCGGACCCGCTCGCGCTGCCCGCTGGGGGCTCCGCGGCGGCAGGTTCTAGCGGCGAGCCGTCCGGCTTGCGCCATCCGCCGGGGACGATCGGGCGCTGCGACGCCTCGTCCGCCGACGGCTTACGCCACCCTTCGAACGGCGGCTGCTCGTTGCCGTCGGGCTGCTGCGCCGCGTCCTCAGGCTGCGGGTTCTTCGGATCACGTCCCTCTGCCATACCCCACCTCGATCTGCGATCGGCGTCGAGCGTCGAACTTTAAAGGCCAATCGCCGTTCCAATAGACTTCAATCGCTTGCGAAACGAATAAGCGGCTGACATCAGCCCGGCGGGCGTTTGCCCGCTCGCAGGCTGCCGCGTGCTTTCATTATACAGTACTCAATACCGCGCTCACGCGACCGTCTCGCGGCTGGCGACCAGGATCGTCCACTCGCCCTTCTGCGTCACGGTGTCGTTCTGGTTCACCACCTGCACGTCGAACGTCACAAACCCGCCCCCGGCGGCTTTCATCTCGCGCTTTTTGGTGACTTTCACGCGGACGCGGATCGTGTCGCCGATGACGATGGGCGCGCGGAACTTCCACTCCAGCCCGGTGAAGGCCAGCACAGTGCCGTCCAGAAAACCAAGCTGGTACGACAGACCGCTCGCGATCGCCAGCCCCAGCAGGCCGTGCGCCACCCGCTCCCCGAACTGCGTTTTAGCGGCGTAGGTCGCATCGGTGTGCATCGGGTTGAAGTCGCCCGACAGCCCAGCGAACTGGACGATGTCCGTTTCCGTGACCGTCCGGCCCTGCGTTTCCAGCGCCATGCCTTCTTCAAACTGCTCGAAGTACAGCCCGCGTGGTGTGCGCTCGTCTGCCATCTTCTGCCCCTTGGTGGTCGTAAGGTCGTAAGCGATTCACCGTTAGCGGTTAGCGAAAACTCAAAGCATCTCCGGCGCGGCCGCGCGCCCGCAGCAAACCGCTAACCGCTTTATAACTTGACCGCGATTTTAGCGCAGGCGGCGAAGCATGGAAAATCCAGCGGTTAGCGATTGGCTGTTAGCGGTTAGCAAAGAGTAGATGGTACCTCACCCCTGGGCCGAAAGGGGTTGGGGGGTAAGGGGTGAGGTTACTTAGCCCGGGAGCGCGGTCTTGAAATCGTAAATCCCGTCGCGGATCGCCCAGCGCCCGTCGCCGTTCGCGCAGACAACGCTGTCTCCGTCGTCGTGCAGCGGGCCGCCGCAGTTCAGGCACTTGAACAGCGGCCCGTCGAGCGCCGCGGCGGGGCCGTCGCCTACCGCGCGGTTCAGGGTGAACACGCTCGGCGAATAGGGCGCCCACTCTCCGGTGGGCTGGAGCAGCCGGTCCAGCGCGACCAGCACGCCAGTCGGAACCGCTCGTTTCAATGCGCCAAGCCGGAAGTACGACACCGCGCGCCGCCGCTCTGTGACGAAGCCCGCCTCTTGCAGCCAGCGCGCCATTGCGTCCGGGTGAAAGTCAAAGTTGAGCGCCACGAACTCGACCGGCTCCTCGTCGAACGGGTTCCACGACTGGCGGTGGAGCAGGTAGCGCGCGATCGCTTTGAGATTGCGCTTGCTGGCGAACTCCAGCACGAACGCCGCGCCGGGCGCGAGGATGCGGCGGATCTGGCGCAGCGCGGCGGGCGCGTCTGCCATGTGGTGAATGACGCGCTCCATCAGCGCCGCGTCGCAGCTTCCGTCCGCCAGCGGCAGGTTGTAGATGTCCGCCGCGACGAAGACGTAACGCGGATCGCGCCCCAGGTACTCCTGCGCTTCGCGCAGCATCGTGCGCGAATAGTCGAGCACGATCACCTGGTCATAGCCGCCCAGTTCGCCAGTCATGCGCCCGAAGCCCGCGCCCAGGTGCGCAATGCGGCGCCCGCGCGGCGGCAACAGCGCGCGCAGCGCGACACGCTCGGCCAGGTCTTCATAGTCTCGCCCCTGACCTTCCCAGAACTCGGTGCGATAGCGCGACCCTTCGTAGTCGCAGACCGGGACGGATGTTTCGTTCAAAGCAGGCTCCTAACGGTCAGTTGGTAGGCTGAAAGTCCGCGCCGTCTTCCGGGCGGACGCCAGTCGTGAACCCCGGCCAGGGATTGGCGCTCTCGACGGTAGGCGTCAGCAGGTTGATTCCCTCGCCCTGGATCACGTCGATCAGAAAGTCGGGCACCTGGCTCCAATTGTCGGGCAGGTTGTCGAGGATGCGGACGTACGGCTCCAGCAGGTTGCGCAGGTTCACAAACGGATCGTGAAGCTGCGTCTCCTTGAGCGGGATTTCCACGTCCACCGGCAGTTCGATCGGGATCTGCGTGTTGACCGGGACGTTCATGCTCAGCTCGACCGGCAGCACAAGGTTCTGCGGCAGGACGATGTCGACGCGGCCGTTAATCAACCCGCCGCCGCCCGGCAGCGTAAACGTCGCGTTGGCTGCGATCGGGACGTTTTCGGTCAGCGTGACGTTGGTGCGCTGGTTGACCGGCAGATCGAAGATCACCGGCACGTTGTCGTTGACTTCGATCGTGCGGATGATCACCGCTTCGTCCAGCCCGACGAAATTGCGGTGCAATCCGTCGACCAGCGGCTCCAGAATGCCGTTCTTAATCTGGAACAACTGCATCAGAAGCAGGATCAGGACGATCAGGAAAACGATATTCGTGATGAACGAGATCCAGATAGCGACGGTTTTAAAGCTGTTCCACCACACGCGGAACTGCTGCATGGCGGGCCTCCTTCTTTTCCGGGGGCCGCAGGGGGTAGGCCGCGGCGTGCGCTGATCATAACACCGGCCTCAAGGCACGGTCAACCATGCGCTTATTCTTACTCCAGCCTGCGCAGGAAGCACAGCGGGGCGAGCTTACACGCCCGCCCCGCATATTTCACCGTCCGGCGAATAGCCGTTAGCTTTGCTCTGGCTAACCGCTAATCGCTAACCGCTGCTTTTTCCTCAAGCCCCGCCGCCGCACGCAGCGCCGCCGCTTTGTCGGTGCGCTCCCACGGCACGTCGAGGTCGTCGCGGCCAAAGTGCCCATACGCGGCCACGTTGCGATAGATCGGGCGGCGCAGGTCCAGGTCGCGGATGATCGCGGCGGGACGCAGGTCGAAGTGCTCGTTGATCAGATCGACAATCACCTCGTCCGGCACGCAGCCGGTGCCGAACGTTTCGATCGCGATCGACAGCGGCCGCGCCACGCCGATTGCGTACGAGACCTGTAGCTCAAAGCGCGTCGCCAGCCCCGCAGCGACCACGTTCTTGGCGATGTAACGGGCCATGTACGCGCCCGAACGGTCCACCTTCGTCGGATCCTTGCCGGAGAACGCGCCGCCGCCATGCCGCGCCACGCCGCCGTAGGTGTCTACGATGATCTTGCGCCCGGTCAGGCCCGCGTCGCCCAGCGGCCCGCCGACCACAAAGCGCCCGGTCGGGTTGACGTAAATCTTGGTGTTTTCGTCAAGGAGCTCAGCCGGGATGATCGGGTTGATCACGTACTCGATCACGGCCTGGCGGATCGCTTCCTGCGTCAGTTCCGGCGCGTGCTGCGTCGAGATCAGGACCGTATCGACGCGCACCGGCTTGCCGTAATATATTCCACCGTCACCTGGCTCTTGCCATCGGGACGCAGCCACGGCAGCGTGCCATCCTTGCGAACGGTCGCCAGACGCCGCGTAAGCTGGTGCGCAAGCTGGATCGAGAGCGGCATGAGCTGGGGCGTCTCGTCGCACGCAAAGCCGATCATCATGCCTTGGTCGCCCGCGCCGATCGCATCAAGCTGGGCGTCCGTCAGGCGGCCTTCACGCGCCTCAAGCGCGGCGTCTACACCCTGCGCGATGTCGCCCGATTGCTCTTTGAGCGAGACGATCACCCCGCACGTGTCGGCGTCGAAGCCGAACTTGCCGCGCGTGTAGCCGATGTCGCGCACGACGTCGCGCACAAGGGTGGGGATGTCCACATACGTCGAGGTCGTGATCTCGCCCATCACCAGGACGAGCCCGGTGGTGACGGCCGTCTCGCACGCGACGCGCGCGTTCGGATCGTCCGCCAGGATCGCGTCGAGCACGGCATCCGAAACCTGATCGCACAGCTTGTCGGGATGGCCCTCGGTCACGCTCTCCGAGGTGAAGAAGAACTTCGGCGACGACATGAAGGTGGTGGTGCTGCGGTTTTGGCTCACGGGAACTCCTTTATTAGGTGTTGTTACCCGGAAGACAGCAAAGTGCCCCCTGGAAGCACACTCTCAGGGGGCGACATCACTACAGGCAGAGCGTCTCAGGCAGACGCCGCTGAGGATGCACCGCTCTCATCTTCCAGAAAACCTGACGGAATTGGCACCGTTCTTCGCTGGTAAATGGTACCTGAACCGAACGAAGAGGTTGCCGCGGCTTCACGGGGCCGGTCCCTCTGCCGCTCTGGATAAGAGAGTGTATCCGGGTAATTTCGGTTGATTGGGCGGGATGATAACACTGGCCTAGTACAGTGTCAATAGCACCCCGCCCGCTATGGCGTCTGGCGCTTACTCCGCGCTGACCCGGTAGGCTGTCCCGTCCCACACGAACAGCACCTGCTCGCCCAGCGCCAGGAACTCGCCCACCGCCGGATCGAGCGCCAGCAGGTCGAAATACTCGTCGCTGAGGAACGTCACCTCGACCGGCGTCATGGTGTCCGCGTCGTAGAGCGTGTCGATCCACATACCGTCGCGCCAGACGAACGTCCGGTCCCCGACGTAGCGGATGATCTGCTCGCCCGCGCCCGCAGGCATCTCCCCGCCGTCGACGCTCGCTTTGTTAGCCGTCGGCATCGGGATCGGCGCGTCGGCGCGCGACAGCCCGGCGGCAGACTCCGCCGCGTCGACCGCGAACTGGCCGCTCGGCATGGCAGCCGCGGCGTCAGCTTCCGCCTCGAACATCGTCTGCGCCTGCTCCACGCCGCGCTCGGTGAAGATATCGTCCTCGGTGATCAGGAACGAGGTGTAGGGCGTGATGATCCCGTAACGGATGCTCAGCCGCACGATGCTGTCGACCAGCTCCGGATTCTCGCCGTGCAGGCGGATCGTGTTGAGCAGCGCGCCGATCTGCCGCGTGGCCCACAGCCGGGGCACGAAGACTGCGCCACCCGCATTTTCGGGGAAGCGGACGTCATAGCGATACGTCTGCTGCTGGCCGTCGATCGTGCCGCGCAGGGTAACGGTGGTCGCGCCGCCATCGCGATAGCGCCCGGTGATGATCAGTTGCGATCCGGCGAACAGGTCCGGCAGCGGCTCGGACGGAACCATATCCGACACCAGAATGTCCCCAAAATCGAGCGACAGATCGGTCAGCACGGGCGCGCTGATCTTGGCGTAGAGCGCGCTCACTTCCTCGTCGATGCGCTCATCAGGGCGGACGTACGTCCCGGCGCCCCGGAAGGTCTGCGTAAGCTGGTCGAGCAGGATGGTGTCGACGTCGTAGCCCACGCCGAAGGTGAAGATCCGCACGTTCTTCGGCGCCACCGCTTTGACGTTCTCGAGGATGGTGGGCGTGTCGATGACCCCCTCGGTCGGCAGACCGTCGGTCAGGAATAGCACCACGGTCGGACGCTCGCGGTCGGCCATGTCCATCGCCTCGCGCAGCGCCAGATCGATGTCCGTGCTGCCGATGGCTTCCAGCCCGCTAATCCACTCCTTCGCGCGGGGCGCTTCGTCCGGCCGCTGAAGCTCGCGGGCGTAGATACGCGTGCCGGTGCTGAACGCGATCACGTTGAACCGGTCGCGCGGGTTGAGGTTGTCCAGCACGAACTTGACCGCGTCGCGCGCCTGCTCCCACTTCACGCCGTCCATCGAGCCGGACTGGTCGAGCACGATGATCACGTCTTTGGGGATGACCCGCTCAGCGCTGGCCTCAGACGGCGGCGTGATCATCAGCGTGAAATACCCATCCTCGTCGGCGCTCTCGCGGTAGGTGAGCAGGTTCGCGCTGATCTCGGATGTCGCCAGCCCGTAGTACAGGCTGAAGTCCGTCATCGGTCGCTCGTGCGTCGTCTCGAACCCGGCGCGGAACGAGAAGTTCCCGTCGCGGATGATGGCAAGGTCATGTGTCGGGGAGTAGATCGCGCCGATGGGGTCGCGCGAGGTGACGTCGATGCTCAGGCTAAGGCTTTCGACCGGGCGGCGCGTGAACTGATCGGTGCGGAGCAGATATTCGTAATGGATCAGGCCGCCGTCAGCAGGCAAAAGCTGTACGTACTCAATCTCGATTTTTACTTCGCTGAACGGCTGGATCGGGAAGACGCTCGCCTGGATCGCGCTCGCGCCGACGTACTCAAGCAGGGCGGGGTCGCGCATCCGTCGCACGATGTCGTCGTAGATGCGGCGCGCTTCGTCAGCATCGAGGATCCGGGCCTCGACCGGCTTGCCGTCCACCCACATCACCAGGTCAGAC
>CBINGT010000120.1:0-8923 GCA_966250245.1 uncultured Anaerolineae bacterium | reverse complement strand
TGAATGACGATCGCCTCGTCGGTGAAATACGCATCCATTGGCAGCAGCCACGCGCCATTCCCGCGCGATTCCGCGCTGCTCATGAAGGTGTCGCCCAGCATCCGGTCGACCGCCTGGCGCATGGTGATGATGTCGCGAAGCGGGTCAAAACGAGAGATGTTCGACATCGCCGGTTGTCTCCATTCCGTTCCAGCAATCTCACTCTCAACTCTAATCCCGTTGCAGAAGAATTGCATAAGCGACGTGTCAAACTTGCGTTAGAGCGGCGGCAGTTCCAGCAGCGCGGCCAACTCATCCCACGACGCAATGCAGAAATCCGGCGGAGCGTCGGGCGAAGGCTTCGCGTCGTAGAGACACGTCGCGATCCCCACGCCTTTGCCCGCGAGAATGTCGAGATCGCGATCCCCAACCGCCAGCACGCGATCGCGCGGCAGGGCATTGCGCTCGATCAGCGCGCGGAACCCGGCGGGGTCGGGCTTGCGCGGGTAGCCGTCTGCGGTCGTCAGAATGTCGAGAAAGAGATGATCGGCGC
This sequence comes from uncultured Anaerolineae bacterium, assembly GCA_966250245.1. Lineage (GTDB taxonomy): Bacteria > Chloroflexota > Anaerolineae > Aggregatilineales > Aggregatilineaceae > DYGX01. The sequence continues at coordinate 8,391 of CBINGT010000120.1, read as the reverse complement.
CGTGATATGTCAGCAGGCGTTTGAGCATGGGGCGCTCCCGGTGCGTGAACAGCAGGTTCGCCCCGCCCGCTGCCATGAATCGCTCGCACAACTCGAGCACGCCGGGGAAGGGCGGGCAATTCTCAGGGATCTCGTTGAGGTCCCGATAGTGCGCGATCCGCGTGGCGAAGTCGTCTCGCTCGATGCCAAGCTCCGCGCTCAGCGTGGTGATCGTGTTCGCCAGCGTGTCCGTTAGCAGCGCGCGGATCCGCTCCGCTGGGACGCTGGCGCCCCATTCGCCCAACGCCTGCTCGATCGCGCGGACGAGCGGCGGATACGTGTCGAACAGTGTGCCGTCAAAATCCCACAGAAGGTAGTCAAACCGCATATCAAGCTCCATCTTGTGAATCCCCGCGCCAGTGTACCACGAAGATCGCGGACCGGCGCTCATTCCGTGTTAAACTTGCGCGTCGATTGAACAGGCACCTGGTTCGGTGGATCGCGTATGAATCTGGATAAACGTTTGCTGCGTCTGGTGCGCGGCGTGCGGCTGCCGTTCGCGCTGGTGATCGCGCTGGGGTTGCTGGCGGGCGTGCTGATCGTCGCGCAGGCGTACGCGCTGGCGCAGGTGATCGACCGCGCGTTTCTGGACGGCCAGCCGCTCGATGAATTGTGGCCGTGGCTCGGCGCGCTGGCGGCGATCGCGGTCGGGCGCGCGATCGCGCTGTGGGGCGGTGAGGTCGCCGCCGGAGCCGTCGCCGGGCAGATCAAGGAAGACCTGCGGGCGGACCTCTACGCGCACATCGTCGCGCTCGGACCGGCCTACACGCGCGGCGAGCGCAGCGGAGAGCTAGTCAACACGGCGGTGAAGGGCATCGAAGACCTGGACGCCTATTTTCGCCAGTATCTCCCGCAGTTGTTTTTGGCGCTGCTGGTCCCGCTGGCGATGTTTATTGCGGTCCTGCCGGTGGATACGCTGTCCGCCGTTGTGCTGTTGGTCACCGCGCCGCTGATCCCGTTCTTCATGATGCTGATCGGCCTGTACGCGACGCAGCGATCGCGGGCGCAGTGGCGCGCGCTCAGCCGCATGAGCGCCCACTTCCTCGACGCATTGCAGGGTTTGCCGACGCTCAAGCTGTTCGGCCGCAGCCGCGCCGAGATCGAGCGGATCCGTGCCATCAGCGACCAGTTCCGCGATACGACGATGAGCGTGCTGCGCGTGGCGTTCCTCTCCGCGCTGGTGCTGGAGCTGCTGTCGACGATCAGCGTGGCGATCGTCGCGGTCGAGATCGGGCTGCGGCTGCTTTACGAGCGCATGACCTTCGCCGATGCGTTCTTCGTGCTGGTGATCGCGCCGGAGTTCTACCTGCCGCTGCGGATGCTCGGCACGCGCTTCCACGCCGGGATGTCCGGCTTCGCCGCGGCGGAGCGTATCTTCGCGGTGCTGGAAACGCCGCCGCCCGCCGCGCCGGATGCTCCCCCTGCCGCGCTGCCGGAGCGCATCACCACGCTGCGCTTCGAGCGGGTCGCCTTCGCGTACGACGCGGGCGAGCGCCCCGCGCTGAACGGTGTCTCGTTCGAGATCCGGCATGGCGAAAAGGTGGCGCTCGTCGGGCCGAGCGGCGCAGGTAAGTCGACCATCGTCCAGCTTTTGTTGCGCTTTATCGAACCGGGCGGCGGGCAGATCACGGTCGATGGCGTGCCGCTGGCGCTGATTCCGGCGGACGTGTGGCGCACGCAAATCGCGTGGGTTCCCCAGCGGCCGCACCTGTTCCAGACGACGATCGCAGACAATATCCGGCTTGCACGCCCAGACGCGCCGCTCGAAGACGTGGTGCGCGCGGCGGAGCAGGCGCACGCGGACGAGTTTATCCGCGCCATGCCGCAAGGGTACGCCACGCCGATCGGGGAGCGCGGCGCGCGGCTCAGCGGGGGGCAGGCGCAGCGGATCGCCCTGGCGCGTGCCTACCTGAAAGATGCGCCGCTTCTGCTGCTCGACGAGCCGACCGCCAACCTCGACGCGGAAACCGAGTCCCTGCTTCAAGACGCGATGAATCGGCTGATGCACGACCGCACCACGCTGATCGTCGCGCACCGCCTGCCGACCGTCGCCAATGCGGACCGGATCATCGTGCTGGAAGGCGGGCGGATCGCGGAGCAGGGCACGCACCGCGAATTGCTGGCGCAGTCCGGCGTGTATGCGCGTCTGGCGGTGGCGTATGGGCGCTGAGTCCGATTACCGTGCGCTGTCGGCGATTGACTACGCCGAGCAGGAACTGCTGTACAACACCTTCATGGCGCCAGCGCTGCGATCCGCCGTGGCGACGCTTTCGCCGCCGCCGGGATCGCGCGGGCTGGATGTCGGCTGCGGGCCGGGCGGCGTGCTGCCCCCGCTGGCCGAGGCGCTGGACGGGCGCGGGACGATCGTCGCGCTGGATATTTCCCGGCCGCACCTGGAACGCGCGCAGGACGACATCGCCGCGTGGGATAGCGACGCGCGTTGCTATCTGGCGCAGGTCGATTTGAAGGATCCACTCCCCTTTGCGGATGGCGTGTTCGATTGGTGCTGGACGGCGGACACGCTCAATTCCGAGCAGGCGAACGTCGAGCGCGGCGCGTTCCCCGATCCAGTCAGTGTCGTGCGAGAGCTGGCGCGCGTGACGCGGCCGGGCGGGGTCGTCGCGGCCTTCTTCGGGAACTGGCTCGGCGCAATGCTGATGCCCGGTTACGCGCATATCGAGCAGTGCTTGATGACTGCGCTTGAGGTCCATTACAACAAGCGCGGGCGCTTTCACCCCTCATTCCGGCATGAGAACGCGCTCGGCTGGTTCCAGGCGGCGGGGCTGGAAGACATCACCGTGACAGCGCACACCGCGCTTTATCAGGCGCCGCTGCCCGACGACGTGCGGCGCTACATCCAGCGGTGGGTGTTCGAGCACGAGTATCGCGCGCCGGAGCGGATCAAAGAGTATGCGCTTGGCGCCGGACTGACCGAGGAAGAATGGGACCTGTGGCTGAAACTCTCCACCCCCGGCGCGCCCGAATACATCCTGCAGCGCGACGATTATTTCTGCGTCCGCTACGGCATCCTGACGACCGGCCGCGTTCCTGCCGGTGAGGTAACGGCATGAGTGAGCGAGCGATGAAAAGCGATCGGCCGGTGTTTTTGAGGCTGGTGCGTCTGGCCTGGCCGTACCGCTGGTGGATGGCGCTGTCTGTGCTGCTCGGCTTCGCGACCGTCGGCAGCGCGATCGGGCTGATGGCGACCGCTGCGTGGATTATCGCGCGCGCTGCGCTGCACCCGTCGATCGCGGTGCTGAATGTGGCGATCGTCGGCGTGCGCTTTTTCGGCATCGCGCGCGGCGTGTTCCGCTATCTGGAGCGGGTCGTGTCGCACCAGACGACGTTCCGCCTGCTGTCGCGGATGCGCGTGTGGCTCTACGAGCGGATCGAACCGCTCGCCCCGGCGCGGCTGAGCGACTATCACAGCGGCGATCTGCTCAGCCGCATCAGCGCGGACATTGACACGCTTGAGAATTTCTACGTGCGCGTGCTGGCGCCGCCTGCCGTGGCCGTGCTGGTCACGCTGATGATGGCGATCTTCTTCGGCGTGATCGATCTGCGTCTGGCGCTGGCGCTGGTCGCGTATCTGGCGGTGACGGGAATAGGTGTGCCGTTGCTGACGCGCCGCCTCGGGCGCAGCGCCGGGCAGAGCCTGGTCGCCACGCGGGGCGAGCTTAACGCCGCGCTGCTCGACGGCGTGCAGGGGCTGGCCGATCTGGCCGCCTACGGGCAGCAAACGCGCCAGATCGAGCGGGTCCGCGCGCTGAGCGAGCGCATCCACCGCGAACAGATGCACATGGCGCGCATCGGCGGGCTGGACGCGGCGCTCGGCGCGCTGTTGACCGGGCTGGCGGTGATCACGGTGCTGGCGCTGGCGATCCCGCTGGTGGGCGAGGGGCGGCTCGGCGGGGTGATGCTGGCGGTGCTGGCGCTGGCGACGATCAGCAGTTTCGAGGCGGTGCTGGCGCTACCGCAGGCGTTCCAGCATCTAGAGAGCAACCTCGCGGCGGCGCGGCGCCTGTTCGACCTGGTGGACGCGTCGCCCGCCGTGGTCGATCCGCCCGATCCGCTGCCTGCGCCGGAGCGGTGCGATCTGGTCGTGCGCGATCTGCGCTTCCGCTACGCGCCGGGCGATCCGCCCGCGCTGGACGGCGTCAGCTTCACGCTGCCCCAGGGCGGCAAGCTAGCGATCGTCGGGGCGAGCGGCGCGGGGAAGAGCACGCTTGTCAACTTACTGATGCGCTTCTGGGACTATGACGAGGGCAGCATCACGCTCGGCGGGCAGGAGCTCCGCTGCATGCGGCAGGACGACGTGCGCGCGCAGTTCGCGGTTGTCCGGCAGGATACGCACCTGTTCAGCGGCACGATCCGCGACAACTTGCTGCTTGCACGCCCCGATGCGTCTGAACAGGACCTGATCGCGGCGGCGCAACAGGCGCAGCTTGACACGTTCATTCGCTCGCTGCCGCAGGGCTACGACACGTGGATCGGCGAGCAGGGCCTGGCGTTGAGCGGGGGAGAGCGCCAGCGGCTGGCCATTGCGCGCGCAGTCCTGAAAAACGCGCCGATCCTGGTGTTGGACGAGGCGACTGCCAACCTCGATGCGGTCACCGAGCAGGCGGTGATGGCCGCGATCACCCACGCCATGCGCGATCGCACGACGCTGATGATCACGCACCGGCTCGTCAGGCTGGAAGATGTCGATGAAATCCTGGTGCTCGCCGCCGGGCGCGTGGTCGAGCGCGGTCGCCACGCCGACCTGCTAGCGCGTGAGGGCGTCTACCATCACCTGTGGGACTTGCAGCGCCAGGAGCTTCTGGAAGATCCGGCGTGAATGACCTTTCTCCAATCCGGTAAACGGTTTTCTTGTAGGGGCGCAGCTTGCTGCGCCCGCTGTAGAAAAGGCCATTTACCGAAGAGGGGCCAGGGGTGAGGTTTTACTACAGAATCGAAGGGACGGCGCCCCGGTTGGACACCGCCCCTTCTCTAGCCCCTGTGACCAACAGGTCGGAAGTACTCAGTATTCAAGTTGCGCGTCGGCGCGGACGCGCTTGCGGAACGCCCAGTAGCTCCAGCCCTGGTAGAACAGCACCACCGGCACGAAGATCAGCGCGACGACCGACATCACTTGCAGCGTGTACTCGCTCGACGAGGCGTTGTGGACTGTCAGGTTGTACGCCTCGTCGATGCTGGAGACCAGCACGTTCGGGTAGAGGAACCAGAAGTACGTCACCAGCGCGAGCACGATCGTCCCGCCCAACATGCCGAACGCCCAGCCGAACTGCTTGTTCCGCACGAAGTACACCGTGGCCAGCATCGCGGCTGCGCAGGTGATCGGCATGATGCCCGGGTTGATGCCGATCTTCTCGAAGATGTCGATGTAGGCGTAGTTGGCGATTGCCAGCACGACGCTGATGATCAGCGCCGGGATCCACAGAACTTGCGTTGCGCGCTCGGCTTTGGCGTGGACGCCGCCTTCCGTCTTCAGCGTCAGGAAGATCGCACCCTGCAGCGCGAAGATCGCCACCGCAGACAGCCCGGCAATCAGCGCATACGGGCTGAGCAGGTCGAAGAAGTTGCCGACGAACTGCATTTCCTCGTTGATCGGCACGCCCTCGATGATCTTCCCGAACGCCACGCCCCACAGCAGCGCGGGCAGCAGGCTTCCCACGAAGATCGCCCAGTCAAAGGCGCGACGCCATTTCGGATTGCTGTCTTTGCTGCGAAACTCGAACGCCACGCCGCGCACGATCAGCCCGGCGAGGATCGCGACCAGCGCCAGATAGAAGCCGCTGAACATCGTCGCGTACCAGTGCGGGAAGGCGGCGAAGATCGCGCCCCCGGCGGTGATCATCCAGACTTCGTTTGCGTCCCAGTGCGGGCCGATAGTGTTGATCATCTGGCGGCGCTCCTGGTCGGTTCTGCCGAGGAACGGCAGCAAGATGCCGACGCCGAAGTCGAACCCTTCCAGGAAGAAGAAGCCGATAAAGAGCACTGAGATCAGCATAAACCAGATGTCTTGCAGGTTCATCGCGTCCATCCCCCCTACGCTTAAGCCCCGACCGGCTCGGCGGTGCGGATGTCGTCCGCTGGCTCATCGCCCGGCGAGCCCTTGAGCGGCGACTCTGACTCCGCCTCGTCTTCCGGCCCGCGCCGCGCGAACTTCGCCAGCAGATACACGTCTGCCGCCATCAGCACGCCGTAAATCACCACAAACGCCACCAGCGAGATCGCGAGCATCCCTACTGTGACGTTCGGGGAAACGGCGTCTTCCACCCGCTGCAAGCCGAACACGATCCAGGGCTGGCGGCCGACTTCCGTCAGGAACCAGCCGAACGTGTTGGCGACGTAGGGCAGGGCGATCGCCGCGACCAGCGCGCGCAGGAGCCAGCGCGGATAGGTCAGGTTGCGAAGCTGGCGGTACAGCGTGAACAGCGCCAGCGCGACCATCAGCATCCCCGCGCCGACCATCGCGCGGAAGCTCCAATAGCTGAACGCGACGGGCGGGATGTAATTGCCGGGGCCGTAGAGTTCTTCATACTCCGCCTGCAGCTCGTGGATGCCGCGCACCTCACCGTCGAAGCGGTTGTAGGACAGGAAGCTCAGCGCGCCGGGGATGCGGATCGAGAAGACTTCGTTGCGCTGCTCCCAGTCGCCGATCGTCAGCAGCGACAGCCCGGCCGGGTCTTCCGAGTGGAACAATCCCTCGGCGGCGGCCATCTTCATCGGCTGGACCTCGACCATGTGCTGCGCCTGGCTGTGCCCCACCAGACCGACCCCGATCACGCCGATCGTCGCGTAGACTGTCGCCATCCGCGCGGAGCGCAGGAAGAAATCCCGGTGGGCGCTGTTGCGGAGCAGGTGCCACGCGCTGATCCCCAGCACGAAGAAACCCGCCGTCGTCACGCCGGAGAACAGGACGTGCGGATATTGCACGCCGACGTTCGGATTGGTGATCAGCTCCCAGAAGTTATCCATCTCGGCGCGGCCGTTCCGCAGCACATAGCCGACCGGCTGCTGCATGAACGAGTTGGCGATCAGGATCCACAGCGCGGAGATGTTCGATCCAAAGGCGACCATCCAGATGGCGAAGGTGTGCACCCCGCGCGACAGACGGTCCCAGCCGAAGATCCACACGCCCAGGAAGGTCGACTCGAGGAAGAACGCGACCAGCGCCTCGATCGCCAGCGGCGCACCGAAGATGTCACCCATAAAGCGCGAGTATTCCGACCAGTTCATGCCGAACTGGAATTCCTGGACGATGCCGGTCACCACGCCCATCGCGAAGTTGATGATCAGCAGCTTCCCCCAGAACTTAGCCATGTGGCGGTAATGCGGGTTGTCCGTCCGCCACCAGATGGTCTGCATGATCGCGACCAGAATTGAGAGGCCAAGCGTCAGGGGAACAAAAAAGAAGTGATACACCGTTGTCGCGGCGAACTGGAGCCGCGCCAGATCAAGTGCTTCCATAAGTCCATTTCCCTTTGTCAAGCAGGCACGCGGATGCGCCCGACAGGGTCAGGCAACTAAAAAATAGTTTAATGTAAACAATACCTATAAATCATGTGCAGAACTTCACTAGAGACTGCCGTCATGTGGCACAAATCATATAAAATCGATGGAATGAATTGAGAGAAAGGAGATTATATGTTGAGAATACAATCTTGAATTTATGTTTGTTTAATGGTTTACTCACGTCTCATGAAACTTTCCTGAAATCTGCTGACAGACGGCGCAGGATGGGCTAACGCCCCCTGTATTCTGATGTATAGTAAGGGCAGTGTGACCGCCAGGCTGGGAGCGGACCGGTCGCCCGGCCGGTGTGTAGGGATTTCAAGATGCTTGAAGTGCTGCTTAAAGGGTTGGATCACGCTGATGCAGCCGTGCGGCTGGACGTGGCGCGCGTGCTGGGGATGCTCGACGAAACGCGCGCGCTCGAACCGCTGCGGCGGCGCTACGAGATCGAGCCGGATGCCAACGTGCGCGCCGTGATCGCGTGGGCGGGGCGGCGCGTCTACGAGGCGCAGCAGGCGGGATACGACACGCTCAATGCGCTGTACCGCTATTTCAACGTCGATCGCGAGCTGGCGCGCGTGCAGGATGCAGCCGAGCAGGCGCTTCTGCGCCAGTTGGAGCAGGGCCTCGACACCGACCTGCGCCAGCAGCTTGAGAAAGCCAGCAAGCGACGGATGGGCCTGACGCTCGCCGCTGGCATCGGCGGGACGATGCTCGCCGGACCGTTGGGCGGGCTGGCGGCTGCTCGCAGGGCGGCGGGGACGGGCCCGCTCGAAATAACGCCCGGCTTTGATGCGCGTCCCCATCTCGGCACGCGGCGCACCCCGGCGACGC
>CBINGT010000119.1:0-8966 GCA_966250245.1 uncultured Anaerolineae bacterium | reverse complement strand
ATCCCCCGATCGCCAGTACCGACCAGTCCGAACGCAGCTCCCACCACGCAGGCCAGAACCCATGCTCCGTTTCAATCGCCAGCGCCAGCGGGTTATCGCTCATCAGCGAGAAGATCAGCGTCGCCAGCCCGCCGGTGATCGCCATCGCGCCCAGCAGCGCCGGAACCAGCCGGCGCGCGCGCTGGCGCAGCCACGCGTGGAAGTACAGCCCGACGAGCGTCAGCGGCAGAAAGAGCCAGTAAAACCACGACGTCAGGATGCCCGCCAATCCTGCGAAAAAATCTGCAGTGGCGAGGTGGGTGGTGGTGTTGACGATCAGCAGCGCGGACGAGGCGAGCGCCGCCGCGCCAAGGTAGAAGACGAGCACAGTGCTGGAGAGAGTGCGGGGTTGGCGCTGGAGGGTACTCGTCAGCAGGGCGATATAGAGCGCGATGGGTATCAGGAGCAGGTAAGCCATTGTTCTTTTTGACCCTAAACAACGTAGGGGGATGTGTGAGCTGCGCGCTCAGTATAGCATGGTCGATTTGTTCCTGGGAAACGCGCCGCTCCACACAAAAAAGGGGCACCTCTCGATGCCCCCTCGATCAACTTGCCATGCGGCGCTCAGGCCGCCGTTACGTCGCGGTACGCAACCGCCGCGCGATAAACACCATTGCGATCAGACCCGCCGCCGCGATAGCCAGCACGGTCAAGCCGCTGCCGCCTTCCAGCCCGGTCGACGCGCCGATGTCCGACAGCAGTCCGAACTGGTCGAGCGTCGCGGTCATGTCCGGGCCGACGGTCGCCGTCACGAGCGGTTCTTCGGGCGTGGGCGATGCAGGCGCCTCAGTCGGCGCGAGCGCGGTTTGCGTTTGCTGGATCGAGTTGTCGGGCGTGGCCGTCGGCGGGACGCCCACCGTGAACGTGACCTCGCCCGTCACCGGAACGTTGACCATGATCACCAGTTCTTCGGTCGGCGGGATCATCGCCCGGATGCTCGACGGAAGCGACTCGTAGTCGATGACCAGCCAGTAAATGCCCGGGTCGAGGTCTTCAAACGCGAACGTGCCTTCCAGGTCGGTCTGTGTGAAGGTGATGAACGTGTCGCCGCCAGGGATCGGGGTGGGCGTGTCTGCGCCAAGCTGCGCCAGCATGATATAGCTGCCGTTTGAGGCGCGAGGCTGCGCGCTCTCGGCGTCATCCACCGCATCGTCTTCCTCAGCCTCGCCGCCAGGAGCCGCCGAGATCTGGCCGGTCAGGCGAAGCGTGTACGGGCCGGGGCCGGAAACGCTGCTCACCTGGATGGTGTACACGCCGTCTTCCGGTAGCTCGAAGCCGTTGATCAGCGCATCAAGCTCGGGGCCGCTGTCGTCGTCCTCAACCAGCGGTTGTTCGTCCGGGCCGAGCAGCACGAGATACATATCCATGCCCGCCGGGTTCCCCGCGTTCGCCTCAATCGTCACGATATCGCCCGCGTTGCCCTCGAAGCGCCACAGGTCCACCGTGTTCCGCTGGAGCGATTCCTCGACCGTATCGCCGTACGCCATCAACTGCGGCTCGCCCGGCTCCGGCGTTCTGGCGGGCGGGTTGGCTTCGGCAGCGGTGTCCTCAGCCGGGTTGAAGATCCCGTCTCCGTCGTCACGATACAGGCGCAACGTCACGCCGCCGAAAATGTTGCCTTCCTCGTCGATCACCTGCCCGCGCACCGTGCGCGACGCGGCGGCTGTTGCGGTTGCGTCGGCGTTGGCGGCGTCGGCGGTGGCGGTCAGGGCTGCGGCTTCGGCGGCCTGAGTCTGCGCGATCGCGGCCTCGGTCGCGTCAAGCTGCGCGAAGGCGGTTGCGGTCGCGGCTTCGTCCAGCGCGGTCTGCGTCTGCGCGGCGAACACCGCTTCCTGCGTGGCCGTTTCCGCTGCGACGATCGCTTCCTGGGTGGCTGTCTGCGCGGCGATCAACGCTTCCTGCGTCTGTGTCGCCTGGGCGATGGCCGCTTCCTGGGTCTGCGTCTGGAGAAATTCGAAGGTGGCGATCGCTTCCTGGCTGGCGACCTGCGCGATCGCGTTCGCCGTTACGGTGGCGTCGTATGCCTCGCGCGTGAGCGTCGCCTCGGCGAAGGTCGTCGCGTTCATCGCGATGATCGCCGTGCTCGTCTGCTCGTTCGGGCTGGGCCCGCTCTCGTTTCCAACCGCCCACCACACCAGCACCGCGACAATGCCGACGACGATCAGGACCAGCAGCGCGCCGATAATCTTGAAGGTCCGGCTGACGCCGCCACCTGGCTCATCGTCAAACTCGGGAAGGATCAGATCTTCTTCGAACGGCGGCAGCTCGTCCAGTTCGTTCAGATCGTCCACATCATTAACGCTCATAGTTTCCTCCGCGTCAGGTGCACGTGCGGGTGCGGTGTCGGCCCGTGCTCATGCGGGCGCTAACCGAGCATTTCAAGGTTGGCGAGCGGGACCACCGCAATCTGCCCGTCGTCGCCCACGCGAACGCGCGCGCAAGGCACGCGGAGCCCGCTTTCGACAAGCTGCGGCGCGGCGGGCAACTCCACCACTTCTCCGGTCAATCCATTCCAGGGAGCGCGCGTCAAACGCACCCGTGTGCCGACCGCCAGCGGGTCGTGCATGGACGGAGTGCTGGGCAGCGCGCCGCCAGTTGGCAGCGGAATCATGATCTCGGGCCGGTTCGGAGACCAGGGATCGGGGATCGCCGCGTCGAGCGCTGCCTGCCGACCCATGTTACTCTGCAACAGCCGATAGATCAATTCGGTGGGTCTGCTCTGCCCAAACCCTTCTGTTAACAATACTGGGAATGGTAGTTCCTGCGCAAATTCACGGAGCGCCGAGGGCATGCTCGGCGCGATGACGCCCGCCAGCGCCTGCTGTTGCGCGACGAGCAGATCGCCCTTGGTCAGCGGCTCCGTGCCGAACACCGCCACGTTGCGATATTCCGAGATCCGCACGTCGAGCTTGCTCAGCGCGGCGTAGCCGTCTTCGGGCAGCGGCTTGATCGTGGCGTAGGCATAGCCACCGTTGCCCCACATGCACTGGATCAGCGCGCCGATGCCGGTCACCTGGACGGCGTGCGGCTCGATGATCGTCATCTCGCCGGGGATCTTGGCGAGCAGGTCAATCGACTGGTCGGCCACCTGCAGGATCAGCCGCGCGCCGTCGATCCGCGCGACGACGCCGCTCGATGGCGCGTTGAGCGTGCGGGCGCGGCGGCCCTTACCCTTCTGCGCGAGCGTCTGCCCGGCGGTGACGCGGTCGCCTTCGTGGACCTCGATCCAGCGGGCGGCGCGCTCTGCGTCGCGCTCTTTGAAATAAGCGGCCACGTCGATGATGCGAAAGTCGCGCAGCACGTCGCCTTGCAGAACGGTTTGCACCGCTTCGATTGCCATCCCGCTGGGGATCGCCATCGCGCGCGGTGCGGCGTGCGCGGGCAGGCGCCGCTCGCGCACGATTCGCGCCAGCCCCTTAATGACGCGCGTCTCAGGATAGTACGGCATGGGCGCTCTCCTCAGGCTGCGTCGCAAGCGGAACCGTCTGTCCCGGCGCGGGAGCGGACAACTCGTCCGGCGCGCTGACTGCCGCCAGCCACTGTTTCAGCCGCGCGGCGCGATCGCGCGGGCGCAGGGTGGGCAGCGGCCGCCCGCGTGCGTCGAAGATGATCCCGGCTGCGCCTGCCACCACACGCTGCCGGACGCGGCGCTTGCCGCCGAGCGTCAGGCCGCTCCGCATGCGGACCGTTACGCGCGCCGCGACGCCGGGTGGGACCGGCGCCAGCCACAGCTCGCCGCTGCGGACAGTGTGATTGATCACCGGGCCGCTTTCTGGCTGAATCTGAACGTGCATCGCCGCCCGGCCATAGCGTGCCTGCCCCGACGCACAGAACGCCGTTCCAAGCGGCAGCAAACCGCCCGATTCGAGGATCTGCACGGTGATCAGCGGCTTGAGGTAGGCGATCACGCCCGCCGCCGAGAGCAGGTTCGACCGGTCGATCTGAAGCTCGGTCACGCCTTCGGGTTGGAGCGCGTCGAGCAGCAGCATCGCGCTGGCGCCGGGCGTCTGCGCTTCGGTTAAGATCGCGCCCGCGCCGATGATCGGGTCGAACGACGGCAGCGCGCCGTCTGCATCAACTTTCCACCGGGCGCGCGAATCCGCGACCAGCGCGCGCACAATCGCCCGCGCCAGCCCCTGCTCGATCTGAAGCTCCTCGGGCGTGGTGGGGATGGTGCCAGGGCGCAATGCTTTGTTGTGTGCGTAGTCCCACAGCGCGTCCGGCGTCGTGTCGAACGGCAGCCACTCGATCACTCGCTGCGGCGTGACTGCTTCGAGCGCGTTGACGAAATGGTGCCCGACGCCGAGATCAGTGCGGATGGTGTAGCCTGTTTCGCCGTGCAACCCGGCGACGATCACGCTGTTGGCGCTGCCCACATCCACGATCAACGGACCGGCCGCGCCCCGCCGCCGGGGGAGCGTGCTGAGATAGCGCACCGTGCTGATGTAGCCCTGCGGCGTGGGCACAACGCCGACCTGGCTCTGCCGTCCGATTTCCGCGAAGCCGCCCGCGCTTTTGCTGCGATAGTCGTCGTAGACCAGCGCCAGCTCGATCTGCGTGGGGAATAGCTGCTCGTCACGCAGCGTTGGGCGGACGTTCTTCGCCGTGAAGACGTCGGTCAGCAACGAGAAAAGCTCTTTAATCCGCGTCTGTAGCCGCTGGTTCCCGGCGAACAGCACGGCCGGAAGCCGCCTGCCCGAGAGCAACGTCAGCGCGTCGCGGACGCGCGTAGCGAGATCGAGCACCAGCAATTCGGCCCCGTCGTCCGTCCCGCCGACGATCACGATCAGGTCCGGCTCGCCCTGCACGATCGCGTTGATCTGCGCTTCTTCGTCGCGCGGGTCGTCCGGCGTCAGGATGTCGGTCACGGTCACATAGCTGCCCGCCAGCGCACGCAGGCCGCTCGCTATGCTCATTTCACGCGTCAGCCCGACCAGCAGCACGCGCATCGGACGCCCCGCGCTGGCCGTCGCCAGAAATTCGTCTGCGCCGTGGCCGTTGCGTTCGGGCATCACAAAGAGTTCGTCCGGCTCGTTGCTGACCAGCTTGCGGCCGATCAGGTTGGTCATGCGTTGCGCGGCGTCTTCCAGGCCGAGCGTCGCGCGTCCGAGCGGCGGGGAAGCGGTGGTGCGCGCTCGCGTCGCGGCGACCAGCCGGTATTGCCCTTCGACCAGGTCGATCAGCAGCAGGCGCGTGTGAACGCTGCCGATATCCGCGACAAGCACCGAGCTGACATGTTCAAACGCCATCGGCCGCTAGCCCCCTACTTTGTCGAGGATGAACTGAAGCTGGTCTCGAAAGACGCCGCTGAAGATGGTCAGGCTGGTGAGGATCGCCCCGGCGTACAGCGTGCCGAGCGTCACAACGATGAACACCTGCCCGATCGTCGCCAGCGGACCCAGCCCGCGCGGTCGCTGGATGCGGCCGCTGCGTTCCGCCGCGAGGTACTGGAAGTAGATCAGCGTCGTGATCACGCCGAGCAGAATCACCACGCCTTCGACCACGTCCTCGCGCACGGCGTCGCCCGTTTCGCGCGCCAGCGGGATGATCGTGCCGCTCGCTGCGCCGACAATCGCAACCGCCACGCCCGTCCCGATCAGGAACGCCAGCCCCAGGTTGCCGATCGGTGCCAGCCGGGGCGACACCTTGAACAGCAGCAGCGCGCCGATCAAGAACGGTACCGCGCCGATCGCGCGCAGGCCGGTATGCGTGGCCTCGCTCATATCGCCCTGCTCGACCAGCAGCGTCGCGTTAATCCACGGCACGATCACACTTTCGACCGCGACGACCGCGACGTACCCCGCCGCGACGCCGACCAGCACGGACACCGCCAGCCGGTAGAGGAAATTGTCGCCGAGCAGGTAGCTGAACACCATCAGCGTCAGTACCAGCGACACCCATCCGGCGATCAGATCCAGCGTTTCAGGCGTCATCCTCGCCTCCGTACCAGCGCGCGCAGCAGGTTCACGACCATGCCGAGCGTGATCAGCGTCGCCGCAGTCGCCGCGCCGAGCGCCATGCTGTGCCAGCGCGCGTCTTCGGGGTGCGGCAGGTCGAAGCCCAGACCGTCCGGCAGCGTGTAGGTGCTGCGCGCGTTCGCGTTGCGCGCGAGGTTGTAGCTGTACGCGTCGCGCACGCCCGCCAGATAGCCCGCGTAGCCTTCGTCATACACGTACGGGGTGATCAGCGGCTCCAATGCGGCGGTGACCAGCGCGACCTTCGGCACGCCCAGGCCCCGTAACTGCTCCGCCCACGCGCGCACGTCGTCGGTTTCTTCGCCCGCCACCACGATCAGCGCCAGATCGTCGGCGACGCTGTGGATCGGCAGGCGGGTGTTTTCGCCGCGCAGATTGGTGGCAAACGCCGGGTGGATCTCGCCCGCCTCGCCGTAGGTTTCGGCCAGCGTGCGGACGCCAAGCGCGTCGCCCGGCAGGTAGCTGAGTACCACATAGTCGCGGCCTGCCCGCAGTGGGGCGGGGTCTTCTTCGCCGGAACGCGCCGAGAGCAGCGCCTCGTCGTCCGCCAGCCGCGCGAAGATCGACTCGGCGTGCAGCGCCCCGGCGATGTTCGTGCTGATCGTCAGCGGGACCGCACCCTGCACGAACGCATCGCGCAGCACAGCCTCGACCAGCGGATCAAGCTCGCCCGCGGCGGTGGGCCCATATTCCAGCGCAATAAGCACATACGCGCCGGGCGTGAGGGCGTCCAGTTCGGCGGCCAGGTCTTTCCCTGCGGCGCCGAGCGGCGGCGGGGATTCGGCCACGTGGACCACGTCGCTGGCGAACGGGATAATCAGCGCGGCGAGCATCAGCAGCGCCACCAGCACGCGATCGACCTTGAAGCGCCGCGCGCGCCGCACCTTTCGCGCCGCAACGCCGGGCGCGACCTGCACTTCCAGGGCTTCCTGCGCGGTGGGCGCTTCCTCGGGTTCTTCGGCGGCGGCCATCAGCGCCTGGAGCTTCTGCACCCGCACTTGCTGCTCCCGCGTGACGACCGCGCCGGAGAGCGGGCCGGTCGGCTGGACGGCGGGCAGCGCCGTGTCGAAACGCTCGAGCACGCTGCTCAGACCGGCCAGCGCGCCTGCTTCGGCAGGGGCAGGAGGCGTGGCGGGTGTCTCAAGCTCGCGGATCGCTCGGTCCCGCAGCGTGTGGATGCGGGGCGGCAGCTCGACCACCGGCGTCTGCGGCACGTCGACCTCGACGCCGCCCGCGCGCACCGTCACCGGTAGATCGGCCGGGCGCAGGTCTTCGATCCAGTCGGGCGGGCGGGCTTCCGTGGCGGCTTCGGCGGCGGGCACCTCGCCGGGCGCTGGCTCGTCGAACAGCCGCTCCAGGCTGGGGACGGGCTGCCCGGTCCCTACGTCGGGGAAGAATTCATCCAGGGCCGGCTCGGCTTCGGCGGGCATCGCCTGATCGAGCGCGGCGAACAGCGCGGCTTCGTCCGCCAGATCGCTTACCTCGATCTCCGGCGCGACTGGGACCTGCGGCGGCGCCTCGTAGCTCTCAAGAAGCTGCTCAAGTTCGGCGTCCGCCAGCGCGGTTGGTTCCTCGGTGGGCGGCTGCTCGGATGGCGGCGGCTCTGCGCCAAACAGCGCCTGATACGTCGGGTCTGTGGCGAGATCTTCCGGCGAAAGGTCGCTCAGCCAGTCGAGCGAGTCTTCGGCGGGAGCGGGCTCGGATGCGAATGGAGTCGTCGACGCCGGAGCAGGTGTTGCGGGCGGCTCCTCTTGATCTAGGTCGAGCAGCCAATCGGGCATGTCGCCCTCGGACGTGCCGTATTCGTCCGGCGCGATCGGGTCGAAGCGCTCGACAAAGTCGCCCTCGTGCCCGGGTGGTTCCGCCGCGAACGGCGCCGCTTCGTCAGCGAACAGGCTGAGATCCGGCTCAGGCAGCGTTTCAGCGCCCGGCGCGCCGATGCCCTTGAACCAGTCCGGCACCTCGTCTTCGTCAGACGGCGCGGGCGTGGTGGGCGGCTCAGGCGGCGCGGCGAGCGGATCGGTCGAGTAATCAAGCTTTTGGAACCAGTCGGGCGCCTCTTCCTCGGGCTGTTCTTCCAGGCCCAGGAACCAGCCGGGCATGAACTCTGGCTCGCTGGCAGGCAGCTCGGACGCGGCAGCGGGCGGCTCGGGCTGGTCGGGAAGCTTCTCTAGCCAGTCCGGCACGCTCTCAAGCAGCCGGTCCTCGTCCGTCTTGCTTTCTTCGCGGGCGCGTTCTTCCTGCTGGCGCTCCCATTCCTCAAACGTCTGCGGCGGTGGCGCGTCTTCGGCCGCCTGACCCGGCCGCTCGATCTCGCTCAGCCACGCGGGCATCTCATCTTCGGCGGGTGATTCTTCGGTGAACGGCTGCGATTCCGGCGGGCGCAGGCGGCTTGTCAGCGGCTGGATCACGCGCGACGGCTCGGACGGCGCCTCGGCGGGCGGCTCCGCGCCGAATTCCTCACCAAATTCCTCGCTCAGCCAGTCGGGAAGGTCGTCTGCTGGTTCGGCGGGCGGCCTGTCTTCGGGTGAGAGCAAAAGCTCCGCATCCGGCTCGATGTTCGGGATGCGGCGGAATGTCTCCTGATCAACCCACGGTAGCTCGCTCGGATCGACGCGGCGCTGGGTGGCGGGCTCGTCCTCGTGCGGCGGCTCCTGCCCCGGCTCGACGCGCCCCAGCCACGCGAGATCGTCTTCTTCTTCGGGCGGAACGGGTTGCTCCGTTCCGGCGGCCTCGCCGAACGCGCGCATCCAGGCCATATCGTCGATGGGCTCGTCGGGCTGGTCCGAGGGTGTGTCGGCGGGCTCGTCGTCGGAGAGGTTCCACGTGTCCCACCCGCCCGCTTGCTGGCGCAGGTCGTCCAAGGATCCGGCCTCAGATTGCGGGGCGCTCCAGGGGGCCGGATGCTGCGGCGGCTGTGGCGCGGGCGCGATCTCGCCCGGGTGAAGTTCC
>CBINGT010000118.1:0-8968 GCA_966250245.1 uncultured Anaerolineae bacterium | reverse complement strand
GGCATCCAGCGGCTCGAATGGCGCCAGTGGCGTGCTGTGGATCGAGTCCCGGCGGCCGCCCCAGGCGTTCGGCGTGTCGTCCGCCACGATCAGGCGCGCCGGTCCGCGCAGCAGATCGCGCTCGCTTTCGCGGAGCGTCGCCTGTGCCAGCCCGCCCGATGCGCGGTCGAAGCGCAGCGTCCACCACGAATTATGCACAGTGACACCTTCTTCGTCTTCCGTCACATCGAGTGGCGCGGTGTCTGGCAGGGATGTGTCCTCAAAGCGGACCTCATAGCGCCGGGCGGACATCGGCGGAACCTCGGCCACGAACCCGAGGAACGGCTGCATGGCGCTGTCCTCGATGATCGGGGAGCCGCCGCGCTGCTGGTGCGGGACGCGATTCCCTGCATCGTCATAGAGCGCGAAGGGCCCGCGATTCTGGACCGGGTGATAGGCCCGCAGAAAGTTAGTGCCGATGTATGCGCGCAGCGGGGTGCTGTGCGGGTTCAGCACGTAGATCGGGACGGTGTCCGGCTGCGGCGAGACGTTCGGGACCAGCGCGCTCTGTGCCCCGAGGCTGATCCGCCGCGCCATGTCCGCCGCCCAGCCGAACATATCCATTACGCCGGGCACGGCGTCTTCGATCAGCGAGCCAGGCAACACGTCGTGGAAGGTGTTGAAGGTGTGGCGCTTCCAGGCTTCACGCAGGTCTTCGGCGGGAACCTTGCGCCCCTGACGCCACCACGCGATTGCCGCCCAACGCTCGGCGGACGCGAGCAACGCCTCGCCCTGGCGCATGCGGCGCTTGATCGGCGCGACTGAGGTGTAACAGCCCGGCGCGGTGCGTTGAAGGTCGCCCTCGACCACCGGAAGCTCCGGCGCGGCGGCCTGGATGCGCGCGAGGTACGCTTCCGGCGTGCTGTGCCGCACCTCGACATCCGCGCCGTTTAGCTCGTCAAACAGCGCGCGGAACGCGTCGAGATCGGCGCGCGTCGGCCCGCCACCGTGATCGCCCAACCCCCACGGGACGAGCACATCCAGCCCGGTCTGGCGCGCCAGCTCGATGCCGGTGCGCGCCTGCATCACGGCGTCCTGCCGCTCGACGCTGTACTCGCGATTGGGCGTGCAATAGAAGACGTTCGCCGGACGCAGCGCGAGGACGGTCGTCCCGTCCACGCCGCGCCACCGGTAGAGCGGGGCGGGCAGTTCCAACTGGCGGGCGACCGGGCGGCAGTGGATGTATAGCTCAAAGCCGCTCTGCGCGAGGAGCTGCGGCAGGCTGGCGGCGTGCCCGAACGAGTCGAAGTTGTAAGCGACGGTCGGGCGCACGCCGAACTTTTCCTCGAAATAGCGGCGCCCTTCGAGAATGCAGCGGACCAGCGTTTCGCCGCCCGGCAGGTTGACATCCGGCTGCAGATACCAGCCGCCGCTGATGTTCCAGCGCCCGGCCTGCACCAGCGCGCGAATGCGCTCGAACAGCGCCGGGTCGTATTGCTCGACCCACTCGTATAGCACGCTCTCGTTGTGGTTGAAGATAAACTCGGGATATTCGTCGAGCAGGTCCGCAGCGGTGCGGAAGGTCGAAATCGCCTCGCGCGCGCCTTCTTCCCACGGCCATTTCCAGACCGGGTCGATGTGCGCGTTGCAGACCAGGTGCACAATAGGTTTTTCTTGGGCGGCCATGCGCGTGATGAGTCTCCTTGCGTTACGCGGGGGATGCGGTCGGTTCGGGGTAGTTGCCGTACTGCCGCCAGACGTCGAGGATCAGCTCGTAGCGCCGCAGCGGCATCCCGGTATAGATGCAGTTGCTGGTGGAGAAGATGTAGCCGCCGCCGGGCATCCCGTTTCGCAGGGCGTAAAGCGCAGACTCGATCACTTCCTCGTCGGTGCCGGTGTCCATCAGCCCGCAGTTGACGTTGCCGATCAGGCAGACCTGGTCCCCATAGAGCCGCTTGACTTCCGCGATGTCCACGCCCCCCTGCGGATCGAGCGAGTGGAGCGCGTGCGGGCCGGTCTGCACAAGCTGGTCGATGATCGGCATGATGTTGCCGTCGGTGTGCTTGATCACGTAGAAGCCGCGCTCGCGCATTCCCCGCACAAGCTGTTCCAGATACGGCGCGACGAACTCCGAAAACTGGGCCGGGCTGAGAAACGGGCCGGTGTTGAAGCAATAGTCCGTGCACAGCGCGAACGCATCCAGCCCGCCGTGCGCGGCCAGCACATCCGCCTTGCGGAGCATTTCGTCCACCCGCGCCTGCGCCTCAGCTTTGAGCTTGTCTGGCTCGTCCACCAGGCGATAGACGAACTCGGCCATGTGCCGCCCGTCCGGGATGCCAAAGGTGACGTCGCCATGCCGCATCAGGAAATAGCGGTCGCCAGTTTTCTCGCGGATCAGGTCGATCAGGCGGATCGTCTCGTCGACGTTGCCGGGGTTGGGATGCAAAAAGATGGCGCTGTGCTCGTAGCGCTCGGCGGTAGCGATGTAGAGGTCCGCCATGTCCGCGCGGTGAAGCTCGCGCTCGCGTTCTTCCATCTGGAGCCATTGCTCATAGTTGCGGTGGGACGGGTGCACCTTGCCGAACGCTTCCATCGTCAGGAAGAAGACCAGCTCGAAGTGCGGCACGCGGCCGGTCAGTGGGCGGCGCTCCAGCGCAGCGATGAAGCGTTCGCGGGGCGTTTCGGGGTGGGGCTTTTCAGCGGGATTAGTAGAAGATTGGGCTTTTGTTATTGGCATCAGTCAAATCAATCTTACGGGCGCCTGTCCGCTTCGCTATCAGGCATGAGAAATACGAAAAGCAAGCCAGTAGAACGATCTTGACTCGGCTTTCAAAAAGTCTATAAAATGATTATGGTATAATTGCTTGCAGAAAGCAACAAAGTTCCCGGCGGGTTTATACTATGCTCAACAGCCCGATGACCGCTAGCGTCCCCTCGGCAGGGGATCAGCCCGCGCTACGGCAACGCAACCTCGCGGCGCTGCTGGAGTTGTTGCGCCGTCATGGTTTGCTGACGCGCACCGAATTGGCCCAGCTTTCCGGGCTGAACCGCGCGACGATTACACGCCTGGTGCGCGAGCTGATCGTCGCCGGGCTGGTGTGCGAGGATGGCGTGCAGGCATCTGCTGGCGGGCGGCCCGCGATCCCGCTGCGCTTGAACAGCCAGGCCGGTATTATCATCGGCGCGGAGATCGGATACGCCGCCATCTCCGCGATCGTCACCGACTTCACCCCCACCATCCTCACCCGGATCGAGCAGCCCCTTCACCCTGGCGCAAGCCACGAAGACGAATTGGAGCAGGCGCTGCAGGTGATCTGTGCCGCGTACGAGGAAGCAGGCCGCTTCGGGCGTCCGATCATGGGGCTGGGCCTCGGCGTGCCAGGGCTGGTGGACAGCGCGACCGGTACCTTGCTGTTTGCGCCGAACCTCGGCTGGACGGACGTCCCACTCAAAAAAATCCTCGAAGACCGTCTCAACATCCCGGTGCTGGTGGACAACGTCGCCAGCGTGTCGGCACTGGGCGAAAGCACGTTTGGCGCGGCGCAGAATCGCAACGTCGTGCTCTATCTCAGCACGCAGGGCGGCCTGGGCGGGCGGATCGTGACGCACGGGCAGATCCTGCGCGGGGCGAGCGGCTTCGCGGGCGAGGTCGGGCACATGACCGTCGCGGATGGCGGGCGGCGCTGCAACTGCGGCCGCGTCGGCTGCTGGGAGACGTTCGCCAGCCAGATGGCGCTGCTGCGCGACGTGAGCGAGCGCCTGGAAGCGGGCGAGCCGTCGATCCTGCGCGATATGGCGCCCGACTCGCTACAGATTACGGTTGCGATGGTGGCAGAAGCCGCCAATTGCGGCGACGAGCTTGCCCGGTCCGCGCTGTCCAACGTGGGGCACTGGCTCGGAGTCGGGCTGGCGAACCTGATTAACATGCTCAACCCCGATCTGGTGGTGATCGGCGGCTCGCTGAGCGCAGGGCATCGGGTGCTGCTGCCGGTGATCGAATCGGTGCTGGCGACCGAAGTTCTGCGTTGGGTCCGCAAAGACTGCGAGATCACCTTTGCCGCCCACGGCGCGGACACGTGTCTGTTCGGCTGCGTCGCCACTGTCTACCGGGAGGTGCTCAGCCAGCCCCACCGCTGGCTCTGAGCGCGGCGTCAGGTGACCTGCCCGCTGGCTGGCGGGTGAGCCTACAGAAAGGAGGCGCTTCGGGAACCCACGCCAAGAGAAGACCGTGTTTTCCTGACCTGTGAGAAACCGTTAGTCATAAGGAAGGAACACTGATGAAAAAGATGCATTGGATCGTCGCCCTGATCCTGGTTGCGGCCCTTGCGCTGCCAGTGGCTGACATCAGCGTTCCGGCCCTGCGCAGCGCCGAGACCGCTCTGGCGCAGGACGGTGAGACTCAGATTACCTTGTGGCACTTCTGGGGGTCGCCGGTGCGCCGCACCGCGATCCGCCGCGTGATCGCCATCTGCGAGGCGCAGATGGACGGCATTACCGTCGAAGAAGTCTTCAAGCCGTTTGGCGAGATCTGGACCGCCAACATCGCCGCCGTGGCCGCGGGAACCGGTATGCCGGATGTGATCGTGGAAGACCGGCCGCAGCTTCCGCGCATCGCGGCGGACGGCATCGAGCAGAGCTTGCAGCCGTATATTGACCGCGACGGGCTCGACACCAGCGCCTTCTGGCCGTTTGTGTGGGAGCAGACGCTTTACAACGGCGAGAGCTATGGCATCCCGTTTGAGACGGACGTGCGCGTGTTGTTCTACAACCAGACCCTGCTGAACGAAGCCGGGTTTGACGGCCCGCCCGAGACGTGGGACGAGCTGTGGGAATATGCCGACGCGCTCGACGTGTGGAACGAGGACGGCAGCCTGGCGCGGATGGCGTTCTTCCCGCTGTATGGCAATGTCGGGCTTGACCTGTGGGCGCAGACCAACGGCCACGACTGGGTTCAGGATGGCCGCCCGGTGATCAACGATCCGGCCGTGCTGGAGACGGTTGAGTGGCTGCAGCAGTGGATCGAGCGGTATGGCGGCTGGGAGAACATCCAGTCGTTCCTGGCGCAGTATGGCGCCCCGCCGAACGACGCCTTTATGTCGAACGCCGTGGTGATGAAGGTCGACGTGGCGGGCTACCACTCGCAGCTTGCGTTCTACCGCCCACGGACGGCGCTGGCCGACGGGTCGGAAGTCAACATGGAATGGAGCGCGGGGCTGGTGCCGTATAAGGTGCGTCCGGCGACCTACAGCGGCGGTTTCGCGCTGTCGATCCCGGTCGGCGCGGAGCATCCGGACGAAGCGTGGGAGTTCATCAAGTGCGCGTCCGGCTACGACGCCAACGTTTCGTGGGCGCGTGACACGTACGCCATCCCCACCTACCAGGAAGCCGCCTACGACCCGGTGCTGATGGCCGAGCCGATCTGGCAGTTCTTCGTGGAGTCGATGGAGTATGGCGTGATTACGCCGTTCGTGCCGGAGTATCCGAACTGGTACAACGACACGGTGGGCCTGATGCAGGAAGACGTCTGGTACGGCGTGCTGGACGCTCAGGACATGCTGGCGGACGCTCAGGACTTGGTGGACGCCAACTTCTAAGCGTGAGGCCGAGTTAGACCGCGTGTCAGGGGGAGAGCGGTCGCCGGGATGCACAGGATTTGTCCCACGCAGCCCGGGCCGGCTCTCCCCTATGCCGAAGGAGCCGAACATGCGTGTGTCTGCGCAAGATACACAAGCAGGACAACTGGAAGGAGCCATTGTCGGCCAGCGGCGTCCGCGTTTCACCTGGAAACTCTCTCACCGCGAAGCGTTGACCGGGTGGTTGTTCGCTTCGCCGTGGATTATCGGGTTTCTCCTGTTCACGGCCTGGCCAATGTTGTTCTCGCTGTACGCCAGTTTCACTCGCTACAACATTATCCAGGACCCGGAGTGGATCGGCCTGCAGAATTACCAGCAAATCATTCACGATCCCCGCGTGTATACCGCTTTGGAAAACACTTTCTACATGGTGCTTTACAAGACGCCGATCGTGATGTCCGTCTCGCTGGGGATCGCGATGCTGCTGAATATGGACCTTCCGGGCGAGAAGTTGTTTCGGACGCTGATTTACTTTCCGTCGGTGCTGGCGGGCGTCGCGTCGATTTATCTCTGGCAGTGGATCCTGGCGCCGAACGGGCTG
Organism: uncultured Anaerolineae bacterium; assembly: GCA_966250245.1. Classification (GTDB taxonomy): domain Bacteria; phylum Chloroflexota; class Anaerolineae; order Aggregatilineales; family Aggregatilineaceae; genus DYGX01. The sequence goes on along the minus strand of CBINGT010000118.1, from coordinate 2,815 downwards.
CTGAACAACGCCCTGGCGGTGTTTGGGATCAACGGCCCCTCGTGGTTTACCGACCCCGAATGGACCAAACCCGGCCTGATCGTCATGGGCATGTGGTTTATCGGGACGAACGTGCTGATCTATCTGGCGAGTTTGAAGGGGATTCCCGAAACGCTGTACGAGGCGGCTGAGATCGACGGCGCGTCTCCGCTGCGCAAAATGTGGCACATCACGCTGCCGATGATCTCGCCCGCGATCTTCTTCCAGATCGTGACGACCATCATCGGCACGTTCCAGATCTTCACAACGGCCTACATCATCTCCGGCACGCGCTCGAACATCGGCGGGCCGCGCCAGTCGATGCTGTTTTACGTGCTGTATCTCTATAACCGCGCGTTCGGTCGTGTGGGGCCTGCCGGTCTGCAAATGGGCTATGCGTCGGCGCTGGCGTGGGTCCTGTTTGCCATCATCCTGGTGATCACGCTCTTCCAGCTTGCGATGTCCAAGCGCTGGGTTTACTACGAGACGAGCTGAGGCGAGAGGGGGATCGAATGGCAGTCACAAGTCGTATCGCCCAGGCACAGAGGATGACAAGCTGGCAGCGGTTCAAGGTGTCTCGCATAATCGCCTGGCTGATTCTGGCAGGTGTGGCGTTCCTGTTTGTGGTGCCGGTCGTCTGGATGCTTTCGACGTCACTGAAGACGTCCGCAGACCTCGCAAATCCGAACTGGATTCCGCAACCCCTGGCGTGGCATAATTACCGGGACGCCTTCAGTTTCGGGCAGTGGGGGCGTTGGACGCTTAACTCGCTGATTATCACCGGCGTCAGCACCGTTGGGGCAGTGCTGTCGACCGCGCTGGTGGGCTACTCGTTTGGCCGCCTGCGCTGGCCGGGCCGCGACCTGCTCTTTGGGGTGGTACTGGCGACGATGATGGTCCCCGAAGTGGTCGTCATGATCCCGCGCTTCATCATCTTCTCCCGAATTCCGGCGTTCGGGTTCCAGGGATCGGATGTTTGGGTCAATACGTTTCTGCCACTGACGGTGCCGTCGTGGCTGGGGGCGACGGCGTTCGAGATCTTTCTGATGCGCCAGTTCATGCGGAACATCCCGGTCGAGCTGTCCGAGGCGGCTAAGATCGACGGGGCGTCGGAATTGCGCATCTGGTGGAGCATCGCGCTGCCACTCTCGCGGCCGGTGCTGGCGACGGTGGCGATCCTGAAGTTCCAGGGCGCCTGGCAAGACTTCATGGGTCCGCTGCTCTATCTGCAGGACGAGAGCAAGTACACGCTGCAGCTTGCGCTGCGGCAGTTCGAGTTCGCGGCGGGGGGATCGCCCGCGTGGAATCATCTGATGGCGGCCAGCCTGGTCGTCATGCTGCCGGTGCTGGTCATCTTCCTGATCTTCCAGCGTTATTTCGTCCAGGGTGTGAATATCACAGGGCTGGCCGGGCGTTAACCGGCTATAAGGATTGAAGCAAGTGCTATCACTTCACCATGAAAACGGCACGCTGCGAGTGGATGCGGAGTGCTACCGACTGACGTGGGCGACGGATCGCCCGTTCATGTATCTCAATACCCCAGATGAGCGACCGATTGCAGAGTTGTTTGTTCCGTCGAGCGTGCACAGCACGCGCGGCTATGATGACACCGTGCGGCTTGGCGAGTGGCGCGCCGAGCAGGGCGAGGGCGTGATTACCCTGACGCTGGACGCCGAAAGCTCGGTGTGGGACGCCAAGCAGTACATCTTCGAGTGCTATCCAGACCGCTTCCGCTACCGGATCGTGGTTGAGGGGCGCGGCGAGCTGACCGACGTGCGCTACTTCGGCGGATACTACTCCGGCAGCCTGAAGTGGGGAACCGGCTTCTTTATGTCCGGCCAGTATTTCGTCGAGGGCTTCAACGCCGAGCCGACGCGCAGGGAGATCTACTCCTTCCCGATCAACGGCGCGACGACCATCGACCTGACCGGTACCTCGCTGCCAGGGCGCGAAGACTGGTTCTTCACGCCGCCGCTGTTCTGCTACGCCTTCCAACTGGGCGAGTCGTGGCTGGGCATCGGCGTGGAAGCGGCGCCCGGCGAGAACCTCTACACTGCCTACAACTACGAGGGGCGGCTGGATGCGTTCGCGCTCGGCCTGGAATACGAGGGGCAGACGGCGGTCGAGGGCCGCTACGAGTTGCCCGCGCTGGGATTCGACTTCGCGTCGTCGCCGTATGAGGCGTTGGAGCGTCACACCGCTGCGCTGGTGCGGCATGGATGCGTCCCGCCGCCAGCGAACCGGCTGCAACCGGGGTGGTGGCGCGAGCCGATCTTCTGCGGGTGGGGCGCGCAGTGCGGCGTCGCCAGGCAGGAGCAGGGCTTCGGGCCGGACTACGCCCGCCAGGACTTGTACGAAGGTTTTCTGCGCGCGCTGGAACAGCACGACATCGATCCGGGGATCGTGGTGCTGGACGACAAGTGGCAGGCCACCTATGGCGAGAACTGCGTCGATCCGGTGAAGTGGCCGGACCTGCCGGGCTTCATCGCAGAGCAGCATGCCCTGGGGCGGAAGGTGCTGCTGTGGTTAAAGGCGTGGGACCCTGAGGGGCTGCCGCTTGAGGCGTGCGTGACCAATCGCGCCGGGCTGCCGGTTGCGATCGACCCGACCAGCCCGCTCGCGGAGCAGATTCTGCGCGAGTCGATCCAGCGGTGGGTGGCGTCACTGGTCACCGGTGAGGTGACGTTGCGGCTGCGGCGGGGTGAGGACTACACGATCCTGTCCACGGACGGGCCAGCGTTCTCCTACCACCCGGACAAGCTGTCGATGGAGCGGACGGAGAACGCCGCCTTCGGCC
>CBINGT010000117.1:0-8982 GCA_966250245.1 uncultured Anaerolineae bacterium | reverse complement strand
CAGATGATCGCCATGCGCTACGGCGCGCTGCCGGTCGTGCGGGAAACGGGCGGGCTGGCGGATACGGTCGCTAACTACGACAACGGCCCCGCCGACCAGGGAACCGGCTTCGTCTTCTTGTGGGAAGAACCGGAAGCAGTGCGCCATACGTTGCGCTGGGCGATCGACACCTACCGCTACCGGCGCGACGCATGGCAGCGGATGCAGGAGCGCGCCATGCGCACTGATTGGAGCTGGGAGCGGCCCGTCCAGCAGTACATCGAGCTGTACGAGCGGGCGCTCTACGCGGTGGGGCGCGGCCCGGTGAACATCGCGCAGCTTCACCGCCGGTTCGGAAGCGGCTAGCAGTTTCCCCCGGCCTCAGTGTGACCGCGAATGGCATTCGTCCCTAGCCGAGTGAGGTATACTCGGTGTCGTTAGCGTTCTTGTTCTCGCTAACGGTGAATGGTAGGCGGCCTTTCGAAAGGTGTGGGCGTTGTGGCGAGCGTGCAAAACCTCACCCCTGGCCCCTCTCCATGCATGGAGAGGGGAAAAGGGGACGGGGGTTAAGGGGTGAGGTTCCCCCGGCGAGCGCCACGCTTGCCCGATCATTTCGATAGACCGCTAACTGCTGCTTTTGAAGGACTTTTGATCACGCATGAACGAATCAAAACGCAAGAACCCCGAATACGCCGTCGATTTTGTGACCGCGCTGCCGGTGCAGGATTGCCTGGAGCGGCTGGAGCGGAGCGCGGTCGCGCCCAGCCAGGGGTGGGGCGGGGCGTTGGCGCCGTTTCGCCAGGAGACGGTGCTGGGCGACAACCGCACCTTCACCGTCGAGCGCCGCTTCGCGGGCGGGCTGCGCCCGATTACCTTCACGGGCAGCCTCGATCCGGACGACTCCGGCGGGACGTGGGTGCACGGCGCCATCACGCAGGACACTGAGAATCAGGTCTTGCTCGAAGGGCTGGCGGTGTTCGTCGTGTTTTTCTTGCTAGCGGTGCTGCTGTTCGTGGCGCTGAAGACGCGCGGCTTGCTGATCCTCGGGCCGCTGTTCTTGCTGGCGCTGGCGATCTTTTCGGTTCGCTGGCGCGCGCTCCATGCCGCGACGCTCGACCTGGCGCGCTGGGTTCGCCGCAAGCTGTATGTCACCCCGGAACAGGTAAAGCGGCCAAACTGAGCGCTGCGTTTGCTCGAAATTTTCGGTATTCCTGCGCGCGCAAACGCTGCGGGGTTTTGCTATACTGGTGTTAACTAGTCGCCTGTCTATCCCATGCATCGCCGGGCGCTGCGCCGGGTACGCACAACGTAGAGTTAGGAGCAAAAGTTCATGCGAACAAAAGCCGTGATCCTGGCCGGGGGTGAGGGGAGTCGCTTGGGGGTGCTGACCGCCAAGCGGGCCAAGCCGGCGGTGCCCTTTGCCGGGAAATATCGCATTATCGACTTTGCGTTGAGCAATTGCGTGAACTCAGGAATTTTCGACGTGCTGGTGCTCACGCAGTACCGGCCGCATAGCCTCAACGAGCATATCGGTCTGGGCCGCCCCTGGGACCTGGACCGCACCTTCACCGGCGGCATCCAGATCTTGCAGCCGTACCAGGGCCGCTACGACACGGACTGGTACGCCGGGACGGCTGACGCGGTGACGCAGAACCTGAATTTCGTGCGCCGCAATCGCCCGACCAACGTGCTGATCCTCTCCGGCGATCACATCTACCAGATGGAATACGACATGCTTGTCCGCTATCACGAGCAGCACGAAGCGGACGCGACGGTCTGCGTGATCCGCGTGCCGCTCGATGAAGCGTCGCGCTATGGCATCATGGAGGTGGACAACCGCAACGAGATCGTGAACTTCGTCGAGAAGCCTGCGAATCCACCAGGCGATCTGGCGAACATGGGCGTGTACGTCTTCAAGATGAACGTGCTGGAGCAGCTTCTGCGCGAAGACGCGGCGCGCGCCGACTCCCGCCACGACTTTGGCTACAACATCATCCCGCGCATGATCGAGCTGGGCATGAAGGTGATGGCCTATCCCTTCGGCGGCTACTGGATCGACGTGGGGACCATCGACGCCTACTGGGAGTCGCATATGGACCTGCTCGCCACGCCGCCCGCGCTGGACCTCAATGACCGCTCGTGGGTGATTCACACCCGCAGCGAGGAGCGCCCGCCGGTCAAGATCGAGCGCGGTGCGATTGTCGAGGACAGCATGATCACCGACGGGTCGATCATCTGCTCGGGCGCGCGCGTGGTGCGGAGCGTCCTGTCGCCGGGCGTGTACGTCGGGCCGGGCGCGTATATCTACGAGAGCGTGATCCTGACCGACAGCTACATCGAGCGCGACGCCGTGGTAGAGCGCGCGGTGATCGATAAGGGCGTGGTCGTCGGAGAAGGGGCGCACGTCGGCGAGCTTGGCGAGGTGGGCGATTTCGGTATTGCGTGCATCGGCAAGAACACGACGATTCCGCCGGGGTTCAGGCTGCATCACAGCGCGGTGCTGGGCGCGGATATGCTGGCCGAGGACATCCTCGAGCAGTACCCGAATGGCGTCGTCCCTGCCGGGGTCAGCGTCGGGGTGCGGACTCGCAAATAGCGTTTGCGCGAATGGGTAACTCAGGCGGGGCGCTCGTGCGCCCCGCTTTTGATTCGGCGTGTCAGTTCAGCGTGCCGACCTGCCGGAAGATCACCTCGGCGGCGCTGCGCGTGGGGTTCGACTCGCTGAGCACGATCTCGACCGGCGCGGAGAGGTATCGCTCTCCGGCGCTGAGCTGGACCCACAGGCGGCGGTTCACCCGGCCTTCGAGCGCCAGTGCCCAGTGCCCGGCTTCCTGCTCGGCGATCTCGCCCACCGAGACGGTCTGCGGCGGCGTGTAATCGCCCCAGACGATCACGGTGAAGCGATCCTCGGGCTGCCCGTCCGCGTCGAGCACCTGACCGTACACCACCTGGCTTGTGGGCAATTCCGAACGCCCATAGCGCGGGCTGGACGGGTCGGGCTCGAACGGGTACATGCCCGGCTGGATCTGTGGCGCGGGGGTGGGCGGCGTCTCCCGCGCGACGAGCGTTTGCTCGGCGGCGGACACAATAGCGGTCACCGTGGCGTTGAATTGCGCTTCGCGCTCGCTTTCGCGGGCCGAGCTGATGATCGCCAGGATGATGGCGCCGGTGAGCGTTACGAAGCACATCGTCAGCGCGACGGCCAGCGCGCGCCGGTAGGTGCGATTGACGGGCGGTTCCTGGGCCATTGACTAGCTCTCTTGGACAGGTGGGGTGGCGACTGCCTCAGCGCTGGGCGCGGGATGGAGCTCGCGCCACGCCCGCAGCGCCGTCGCGACGCTCCACGCCTGAGCGGGGCAGCCGCGCGGCGTGTGCGGCGGATCGCCATCAAAAATCTCGCTGATGTTGCCAATGCCGTGATCGTTGATGTGATCCGCCAGCGGGCGCAGATAGCTGGCGGCTGCGGCCGCGTCGCCGAACACGCGATAGTGCGCGATGGCAAACGGGCCGAGCAACCACGCCCAGGCCGTTCCCTGGTGATAGGCGGCGTCGCGCTGAAGCTGGTCGCCGCCGTAGAAGCCGTGATAGTTGTTCTCGTCCGGCGCAAGGGTTCGCAGTCCACACGAGACGACCAGCTCCCGCGCGCAGACCGTTACGACCGACTCCGCCCGCTCCCCTTCGAGCAGCGGGAAGGGCAGCGCGATCGCGAAAATCTGGTTCGGGCGCAGGGTCGGATCGTCGCCGTCAGGGCTGTCGATCACGTCGTACAGATAACCGCCGTTGCACCAGTAGCGCTCGTTAAAGCTGGCGTAAACCTGCTCTGCCATCGCGGAATAGCGGGCAGCGTCGTCTCTGTGCCCCAGGGCGAGCGCCAGCTCCGCCGTGACGCGCAGCGCGCCATACCACAGCGCATTGATCTCGACCGGCTTGCCAGTGCGCGGCGTGGCGACCCACCCGTCGGCCTTGATGTCCATCCAGGTGAGCTGCATGCCCGGCTCTCCGGCGAACAGCAGCCCGTCGGCCGGGTCGCGGTGGATGTTGTAGCGCGTGCCCTGCTCGTGCCAGCGGATGATTTCCGTCAGCACGTTGTACAGGTCGGGCAGCAGCGGGTGATCCGCGCCGACCGCCTGAAACCACGCATACACCGCCTGAAAGTACCACAGCGCGGCGTCGACGGTGTTGTACTCGGGCGGGGAGTCGTCGTCCGGGAAGCGGTTGGGGAGCATCCCCTGGTCGATGTAGCGCCCGTAGGTCCACAGGATCGAGGCGGCATCGTCTGGACGGCCCGTGTCGATCGTCAGACCGGGCAGCGCGATCATCGTGTCCCGGCCCCAGTCGGAGAACCAGGGATAGCCCGCGATCACGCTCTTGCCGGTTTCGTCGCCGATTTTCCGCGTGACGATGAACTGGTCTGCCCCCAGCACCAACTGCCGCACCCAGTCCGGTGCGTCCAGCGGCAGCGCGGCCCGCTCGATCAGCGCCGTCTGGCGGGCGCGCTCGGCTTCGAGCGCCACTTCCCAGGGCTGCGGATCGGATTCTTCGGTCGTCACGACGAGCGCTAGCGTTTCGCCTAGCTCTAGCTCGGTCGTGATGGTCGCTGCCGCGAACAGGTCTTCCTGGTCGTCTTCGCCGCGCGCTTTGTCCCTCGACAGGTGAAAGTTCCACCACCACTCGGTTTCGTCGTACACGTCGCCCCGGTTGGTCATGATGCGATAAGCCTGCGCGGTCGGGCCGTTGCGCTCTGGATGCGCCTGGATAACCAGCGTGTGACCGTCCGGCCAGGGCATGCGGGCGACATGCTCGACGTCGATCGCGAATCCGCCGCGCGTCAGATGATGATGGTCGCGGTAGGTACAGAGCGGCTTGGTCACCAGGCGGACGCGCGAGCAGCCGCGCCGGTAAGTGTAGGTGATGTAGGTCGTGTTGTGGCCGTACGCCATCCAGATCCGTTGCTCGATCTGCACGTCGCCCAGCGCCCAGGTAAAGACCGGGATCGTCCCGTCCAGCTCGAAATGCTCCAGGTGGCGATAGCCATCTGGCAGGACGACGCCCGCGGCCCATTCATGCGTCGCCAGGGGATAGCGGCGCCCGTTGATGTCGAGCCAGGTGTCGAGATCGGCCAGCGTCACCGTGCGGTGAGTAGGGGGATGAAGCGCCGCCGTCAACAGGCTGTGATAGCGGCGGGTGCGCGCCCCGGCGATGGTGCCCATCGCATAGCCGCCGATGCCGTTCGTGACGAGCCACTCCCGGCGGAGTGCGGCTTCGAGGTTGCTGGTGATTTCACGACCAAACTGGATCATTGGTTGTCTCCAATAAACGCATTAGTTTCGGACAAACGTCCGCCCGCACTAACCGCTCTCACATCGGTCGTACGGGCGGGCTGCATCAATTCTGACAGGGGCCGTGCGGCTCCGCTGCAGAGCGGTGGAACGAGCTACTGCGGATGCGTGCTGACGACCGAGTTATCGCCGCTAAACGGGTTCGGCTCGTAGCGGTCGGCGTCCCAGTCGTTATGCCACTGATTGCCATCGACGAGATAGCGATACTGGTATTCGCGCCCCGGCTCAAGCTCCAACGTGATCTTAAAGCTGCCGTTCTTGAGCTTGTTCATTGGCGTTGCGGTTTCGTCCCAGTTGTTGAAGTCGCCCACGAGGTAGGCGCTGGTCGCTTCCGCAGCCACCGCCGGCGGCAGGACGAAATCGACTTTGACCGTGCCCCGCTTGAGATATTGCTTCTTGAGCATCGTTGAATCTCCCTCTCCATGCGAAGCCGGCGCCCGTATTCTACCATTGAGTGGCGGCGTAGAGCCACCGGCACCGGCCCCGCTTGATGTCGGTCTGTAGGAGTGTTCAATTAGAACATACTCCCGTAGGGTGGCCTGTGACCACACGAATTTGGAACGATCAGCGGTTAGCGGTTAGCGATTAGCAAGACCATGTTCCTGGTTTGCATATTGGCGCGGGAACCTCGCCCCTGGCCGCTTTCCGTGTGCAGAGAGGGGAAAAGGGCCGCGCTGATTCTGGCCGGTGCTAACCGCTAATGGCTAATCGCTAACCGTTAGAATCCACGCTCCCCCTGCGGGGGGATCCAACAGGGGGAGCGCAGACCGTTGTGTGTTGCGAACGGTTACGATACGTCAGGCAACCGCTTCAAGCGGCTGTCGCCTACAAACCGATCTGGAAGTGGGTCGCGTAGAACAGATAGCGCCCCAGCACTTCCGCGACCAGCACCAGCGCGAACGCGCCGTATACCAGCCAGGCCAGTGCCTCTTCCTTGCCAGCGCCGGTTGCTGCGTAGCGATACAGGAAGAGGGCGAACACCCCTGCGCCAAGAAAGACCAGCGCGATCCGCAAGATGTAGATCGCTCCGTAGTCCTCTGCGATCTGTGCGATAGATGCGGCGGCTTCATTCGTCGCCTGATCGATCAGGCTGGCAGAGACGAGCACCAACTGCACGCCCACCAGAAGGATAGACACGATTGCGATCCAGCGCAGCGCGTCGCGCAGCAGATCCGCCTGAACGTTCAGACCCTTCTCGCCCCGCACCTTCAGGAAGGTGTAGTTGACCGCGTAGGCCGCGCCGGTTGCCAGCGCGCCGAGCAGCAACGTGGTTGTGAAGAATGAGAGCGGCGTCGTGATCGAGTTCCAGGTCGGTTGGTTGGGCAGCATATAGACGCGCGCCATGCTATAGACCAGCGCTATGCCGATCACTGCCGCAACTCCGGCAACGGCGATCCGCACGCTGGATGTGGCGAGCTTCCGCCACTGCATGATTGCAAACAGGAAACCCACCCCTGCGAACAGCACGCCGAACAGGATTTCGCGGCTCAGCCACGACGAGCCAACGTTGCTGATCGCGCGGTAAGCATTCACCGGATTTTCTAGGTGGAAGAACGACGCGATCATGCCCAGGATCAGCACCGGGCCGATTGCCAGCAGCGCGCGGTCGCTGAGGCGATCCGCTTCCGCTTCGCCCGCTTTGCGCTTGGCGAGAAAGTGGATCGCGCCCAGGATCAGGAACGACCCGACCGACATTTGAGCAAGAATGGTAAAGGCGACAAGCGCCCACTCACGCATATCCATGCTTACACCTCATCGTCATAGATGCGGCCCGTGCCCTGGCCGACCGGCTGTGCGTCGCGGTGCGGCGTGAGGACAAACGCAGGCTTGGTCAGATCGGGGGACGGCAGCGGCTCGATGGCGCTGATATCGCCATATTTGGCGCGCAGCTCGTCCAGCTCGCCGAAGTCCATCGCGCGCATCGGACACGCAGCGACGCAGTAGGGCGGTTCGCCCTGCTCGACCACGTCCACGCAGAAGTCGCACTTGCGCATCGTGCCGTCTTCGGGGTCGAACTGCGGCGCGCCGTAAGGGCAGGCCCACTCGCAGTAGTGGCAGCCGATGCACTTGTCAGAGTCGACCACCACGATCCCGTCGTCGCGCTTCTCGACCGCCTTCGCCGGGCAGGCGTTCACGCACGCAGGCTCCTGGCAGTGCATGCACGCCACCGACAGCGAGTAGACGAACAGGTTGCTCGGCATGAGCATGTCGGGATATTCCGGATCGGGCACCCATGCGCCGTTACCATACTGCACGACGCGGCGGAAGTTGATCCCTACCGGGAGCGCGTTCTTCGACTTGCAGGCGATCACGCACGCCTTGCACCCGTTGCACGCGCTTGCGTCAAAGTAGAAGGCTTTCTGATTCGCCATGATTCATCACGCTTCCTTAATCGGGATACGCTGGTCCCACAGATAGTCTGGCTCCAGCGCCTCAGGACCGCCGTATCGTTCGACTTTGACAATGCACGAGTTCCAGCCTTGGTGACCCTGGCCGGTCGCAATCTCACCGTTGAGGGTGTTGGTCGCACCAGCCTTGTCGATGCCAGTCTCATCGTCAATCTCGGCCCACGCGCCTTCACCAAGCGCAACCACGCCGGGGCGCATGCGCTCCGTAATGAACACCGGGCGGATGACTGAGCCGTGACGGCTGGTGATCTTCGCCGTATCGCCGTGCTTGAGGCCGAGCTTCTCTGCGTCGAGCGGGTTCATGATGAACTCCTGCGGGAACGCCTCGCGCAGCCACGGGATGTTGTCGAAGATCGAGTGCGAGCGGCGGCGATAGTGGATGGTGTAGAGCTGGAAGGGATATTCGCCCTTCTTCTTGGCTTCCCAATCCTCGAAGGTATCTTCGTAGCCTTCGATCGGCGGGTTGTAGGTCGGGATCGGGTCGACTTCGGTGAAGCCAAAGTCGCGGATCATCTTCTGGTGGGCAGGGCTGTAGATTTCCAGCTTGCCCGTTTCGGTGTCGCGCGGGTTGGCTTCGGGGTCGTCGCGGAAGTCCTTCAGCGCGATGTAGCCCAGGCCGTCGCCGTCTTTGCGCGGGACCGTGTAGACGCCCGCTTCCCGGAATTCCTTGAGCGTGATGCGGCCCTGCTGCGGCTCGCCCTCGACGCCCATCTCTTCGATGTCTTCCTTGGTGATGGTCAGCAGCGGCTCGCGCCCCTTACCATCTTCGGAGATTACCCACGCCCCAGCGAGGCGGTTGTACATCTGCTGCTCGTCGGACACGCTGGTCAGGGTTTCGGCTGCTTCTTCAAAGCCGAGGCGCTTGAGCAGCTCCACCGCGATCCAGTTGTCGTCCTTCGCCTCAAACAGCGGATCGGTCACCTTCTGGAACCAGATCAGGTGGTCGCGGTTGCCGCTCAGCGTGCCGTAGCGCTCCCACTGGGTGGTGGCGGGCAGGACGATGTCCGCGTACTTGCAGTTGGTGTTCAAGAACAGGTTGACCGACAGCACGAATTCGACTTTGCGGTGCGCTTCGATACCTTTGGTCAAGCCGCACTTCTGGTTGAGCGTGCTGCTTCCGTCGTGGATGATGGCCACTCGGTCGCAGAGGCGCTCCACCACTTCGAGTACGTGCGAGGTAAGAAAGATGGTGGCGCCGCGTTTCACCTGATCGAGCAGAATGTCTTTCATCAACCGCGCGCCTACCGCGTCGACGC
>CBINGT010000116.1:0-9040 GCA_966250245.1 uncultured Anaerolineae bacterium | reverse complement strand
CCCGCATCACGTTGGCCGGGTCATAGACCTCGAAGAACTCCTGAACGGTGACGATCTCGCGCGTGGCATCGTATTGCTGCACGCCCCACAACATCACTGTTCCGGCGCCATCAGGCAGCGGACGCTCCAGCCACAGCTCATAGGGCCGGTCGACCGCTTGCAAGCGCACAGGCGGGTTGTGCAGGGTGCAGATGAAGCGACCGCCGTCTGCGAGATGTTCAGCCACGCGCCGGAGCACCCGCTGCTCGTCTTCGAGGTCGAGCACTTCGGGGAAGGAGTGGAACGGGATGAAGATCATATCGAACGCACACCCCAGCGCCAGATCGCGCACGTCCATGTGGTGCAACTCGGCGCATAGCCCGCGCGCGTCCAGCTTCCGCTGCAGAATCGCCAGCAATCCTGCAGAGAAATCTACACAGGTTAGCGGAATGCCAGCTTCGATCAGCCGCAGCGAGACACGCCCCGACCCGGACATCAACTCCAGAACCTGTCCCCCGGCGTGCTGAGCTTCCTCAAGGAAGAACGGAATGTCAAAATCGAGCTGAACGACAGTGTCGTACAACTCCGCCACCTGATCGTAGTACGCAGCGTGATCGGCCATCCTATCCCTCTTTCAACGAGCGTCCTGGTTAGCGATCATAAGCTTACGCGCGACTTCCGCCACACGAAACGGCCAGGACGAGCGATCGCCCTGGCCGTCAGGTGGATGATAGTGCGTTATGGGTTACAGGCCGGGCCCCTGGGGCAGCGCGATGACGTACACCAGCGAGGGGTCAGACGTGACCCAGCAGTTACCGCTGATGTCGAACGCGCACGCGACACGATACCATTGTCCGTCGGCGCTGCGGCCGGTGATGTGTGCCTGCTCGCCGGAACGCAGTATCCCCTCAACCGCATAGTTGAAGCCCGGGCCCGAACGCAGCCGTACGTTCGCATACGCGATCAGGTACGAAGGAGGCACGCTGATCACGTCGCCGGGCGGCACCGGGATCGTCAGCACCTGGCCGACAAAGATGCGGCTGGGGTTGGTGATCCCGTTGATCTGCGCCAGCAGCGCCATCGAGACATTGAAGCGGCGCGCAATCCCGGACAGCGTGTCACCGGCCTGCACGCGGTAGGTCGGCGGACCACCGGGCACAGGCTGCGGCGCGGGCTGCGGACTGGTGCTCACCGGCGCGACACACAGCGCCTGACCAACGTAGATCAGGTTCGCGTTCGCCAAGCCGTTCGCGGCGCGCAGCGCGGCCACGGTCGTGTTGTAGCGCAGGGCGATGCGGAACAGGTTCTCGCCTGCCTGGACAGTATGGTACTGGTTACACAGCGCCGACGCTTCTGAAACCGAGGCGGCGGCGAGCGAGCTGGCGACCATCATCAAAGCCGCCAGAATGAAGAAAAGTGCACGGTGGCGACGCATGGCCTAGGGCCTCCTGCTTGCGACTGTTGAACCACTTCACGGAGATACTTTCAGAATAGGCGGGTTCAATGTCGGGATCATCCGTCTTCCGGCGGATGGCCGTCCTGACCTTCGGCGTATTATTTCACAGAGCAGCGCCTGGCAGGGGTTTCCATCAGCAGGAATAAAAAAGCCAGGGCGATGAGCATCGTCCTGGCCCGGTTGCTGGCGACCCGTTGCAGGTCGTGGTACGTTCTAGCGCGGAGCGACGGGCAGCGAGAACAGCCGGAAGAGAGCGGAGTCTGCCTTGATCCAACCGGCGCTGCTGGGGTTCGACACCGACGCGATGCTCAGCCACAAGCCATCCGCGCTCCGGCCAAGCACCATCGCGGCCTCACCAGCACTCACCTTGGCAGAGATACCGAAGTCCGCAGAAGGACCAGCGTACAGAACGGTCGCCGAAGTCGCCTTCACATACGACGGAGCGACGCTGATGACCTCGTTCGCGAGCATGGGGATCCACACCACCTGGCCGGGAGCGAGGCTTTCGAAGTCGGAGATGCCGTTAGTGTGCGCCAGAACGGCAGCCGGAACCCCGAACCGCTCTGCAATATCGTGCAGCGATTCGTTGGACTGGACGACATACGGCAGCCAGTCACGCACGATGGCGAACGCGCCACCATTCATCGGCAACTGGTAGGACGCTGCCGCTTCAACAGCCGGACTTTCGTAAGATGCTTGCGCGAGCGACGCAAAAGCGAGAGAAGCGACGACCACCGCGAGGACGGCCACGATCAGGTTCAGTGAGCGAGTGCGTTTCATGGCTTGATGCCTCCAGAGTTATCGGTGCGGCTTTCAGGATTACAGCATAGGCGTGTTTTCATATCGGTACATCAGACTTCTGGCGGAATGTTTATGCATCTTTTGATATAACTATTTCATTTTCCTAAACAATTTAGCATACAAAAACGAGCGGGGGTTCCCGCTCGTTCTGGTGTTTGATACTGCTTGGCGCGCTAGGCGCGGCTCGACCCACAGCGCGATCTGTCGCCGGTCATTTCCCAGACGATGACGACCGCATCGACGTGCGTGAAGCGAAGCATGCGCGCAGCGGAGATGCGATGATGTCCGTCCAGCACGAAGTAGCGCTCGCCCACCTGGATCAGCTCGACCGGCGGCAGCGACTCGCCCCGGATGAGCGCCGTGGCAACCCGCAGCCAGCGGTTTCGCGTCCGGTCGGTGGTCGGGTAGAACTCGCTGTCGAAAGCGCTGGCGCCGTCGACGCTGCCGTGGATCTGATCCAGCGGGACCGCGCGGACCTGAGCAGACTGGTCCGCCTGCTGCCGCGCAACCGCCTGGAAGCACTCCAGCCGCTCTAGCTGCCGCAGCTTGCCATGGAGCCGCCCGACGAAGCGCTTCCAGCGCGCCGCCCGCAGTGAGTCTTCATACAGGCGGATCGCGGACAGGGAGATCGTGTCGGAACCACGCAGGTAGCCAGACGACTTCCCAAAGGCTAGCAAGGGATCAAACATGTCCCACGCTCCTTGCTCACGCCGCCGAGGAACGCGACGCTTCGCCGCGCCACCCTCAGGGCATTCGATCCGCAATGTGTTACGCTTCTCAGCATAGGGAAGTTGCGCCAGCGGCGCATCCGCCTTCCGACGGAAACGGGCGGAACGTTGGTCGGAAGCGATTTTTAGGACTTGTGCACTTGACGCAAGTAACCTTATTATCAGGTTAACGCTAGAGCATGGCGGCACATTGCCGGACGAATTACAGGCTGACGCCGTGCATGAGCCAGAGGGGAGAGATAAACGTGCTTAAGGAATTTCGTGATTTTATCATGCGGGGGAACGTGCTGGACCTAGCAGTCGGTATCATTATCGGCGCGGCGTTCACAACGGTGGTGAACTCGCTTGTGAACGATGTTCTGATGCCCCCGATCGGCGTGCTGATCGGCGGTGTTGATTTCTCAGACATCGGTATCACGCTGAAGGAAGCCAGCGGGGATAATCCTGAGGTGAGAATCAACATCGGGTTGTTTATTAACGCCATAATCAATTTTCTGATCGTGGCAGCAGCCGTGTTTGTCGTCGTCAAGGCCGCCAATGAGGCGATGCAACGCGCTCGCCGTAAGGGCGAAGAGACTCCCGAGCCGCCGCTGGAGCCGACCGTCGAAGAGCGCATGCTCGAAACCCTGCAAGCGATGGATGCGAAGCTCGCACGATTGGCGCCAGGGAGTCTACCGCCCACGCCCGCCGAGCCTGACATCCCACCGACGTCCAGCGGAGATTGACGCGCACCGGGCCAACCGCCTCGAAACACACGCACAAAAAAGCCCTGGGCGGCGAACCGCTCAGGGCTTCTCGTTTCAAACGGGCCAACTATTCAGTTTAGACTTCCACCAGTTCGATCCCAGCCAGCTCGCAGAACAGCCGCCAGCGATCCGCGATGTGCCCCAGGTTCAGGCATTTGTGGTGCGTGCCGCCCGCGCGCAGCCAGCCGTTAAGCGCCTGGCGCACACCGCTGTTCGGACGGAACTCGCCGTAGGGCATTTCGAGGTTGGGCATCACCGGCGAATCCGGGATGATCTCGCCCTCGGCCATCACCAGGCGGAAGTGCTCCCCTCCCAGCGGCACCAGCGAGGTCAGCGTGGCCGGACCCGGTTGCACGCGGAACAGGACCGTCGGCGGGTTGTCCAGGCCGCCGATCCCGAGCGGGCGGTCGATCAGCCTGATCGGCTCGTCGGTCCGCGCGACCTTCCAGTTCCCCTCCCCCATGTGGCTGAGCAGCGCGGTATCGCGGTCGAAGTCCATCGCGTACATCTCGGTGAAGTGCGCGTCCCCTGCCAGCATATGCCCGGCGGCGACCAGGATCGCGCTGCACGCGTCGCCTTCCGCGCCGAAGCCGTAGCCCTGCGCCATCAGGTTCGACGCCGCGGCAACCGGCAGGAAGGAGAAGCGGCCGTCCTCGGCAATCGCGCCGAAGTGCGTGGAGTACGCGCCATAGCCGCCCTCGTCCAGAATCTTCTTGAGCGCAACCTGATAGCGCGCGGACTCGTCGCGCTGCGCCTGCGTCAGCTTGGGATCGATCTCGAACCATTCGTTCTCCTGCTCGATCACCTGGGCGACTTCGGCGTCGGTCGCCGCCTGCATTTCGCGGTAGAGGTCGCCCGTCGCCAGGAAGCGAATCTCCGGGCCCAGGCGGCGCAACATGGCGGTTTCGTCCACGCGGATGTCGCCCATGCCGTTCATCGCGTAGCCGAAGATGGCGACCTTCATCTTGCGCAGGCCGCTCACCGTCTTGGCGGCGCGCGCCCAGTCTTCAAACTGGCGCTTGAACGACTCCGAGCGCCAGTCGTCGGTGATAATCGGCAGTGGCACGCCCGCGCGCACCAGCGCATTCGCCTGGTCCTGCGCGCCGTGCACCCCCTGGTTGTACGTCATGTCGCCCATGTCCCAGGCGGGCGTGATGGTGCGCTCCGGCTGGATGTTGGCGAGCATCAGTGGCAGGCGCGTGTTGACCAGCGCCCGCGTCACGTTCATCGCCGGGCCATACGTCAGCATCACCATCATGATGCCGTCCAGCCCGTCGCGTTCAAACTGCGCGACGACCTCTTCCGCGTCGGCGCGGTTCCTGACCGGCTTCGGGAAAATCACCTCGGCCACGTCGCTGAGCTGCTCCGCGACCGCGCGCGCATAGTTCGCCTGGCGCTCGGTGATCCCGGGGAGCATCTTGTCGTAGAGATCCTGCATGATTCCCATCAGACCGATGCGCGGTTTTTCGTTCATCCCTGGCTCCTCTCTGACGACCCGATAGACAGACAATACGACGACGAATTCAGCTCTGGAACAAGATATTCAGGTAGTTAAAAACTCTTGGGGGCCTCATGCTAGATCCCTCTCCCTGGGCGTGTCGCTTCGGGAGAGGGACTTGTGCGGTGTGGCGTTCCCCTCGCCCTCTGCGGTTGCGTCGGGGCGAGGGGATAAGGGGAAAGCGGCAAAGCCACCTTAGGGCAGTACGAGAGGCTCTAGATCCTCTAGCCCTTGTGGTAGTACACGTCCCAGCCGAGGTACTTGGTGAACGCCTCGTGGATCACGTCCGCGACGCGCGCCTGGTTGACTGAGACGTGGTGCTCAAATCCGTTCTCGCAGATGTACGCCAGCAAGCCCTGGTAGTTCGGGACCTCGACCACGCCATAGCCGCCGAACGTATCGATCGGGTCGTCCGTGAAGCAGCCCTCGCCCACGTACGACGTGATCCGGCCGTTGAGGTCGTCGGTGCTGATGCGCAGGTAGGTGAACGGCTCTGGCTTGATGCGCCCGAAGACCGTGCCCCAGGTGTTCTCCTTGCCGACCGTGCCCGCAATGATCGCCTGATAGTCCATCACCGGAATGTCATCGGTGAAGACGCTGCGCGGCAGGTTCGAGCAGTGGAAGACGACGCCCTTGTTCGGATCGTCGGCGTAGTTGTTGTTCCAGTCCACGATCGCGCTCGGCTTGCCAGATGCCAGCGCCAGCGCGTACATCGCGGCGGCTCCGGCGATGTCCGTCTCGCAGGCCGACGGCGCCAGCCGGTCGCTGAGCATGCTCATCAGCGTGCACGGCACAACGCCGAAGTATTCCTGCATGCTGGTCCAGCACTGGATCGCGGTCGCGTCTAGTTCGTTCTCGGTAACCCACCGGTCGATCACAACGCCCAGCTTGGCGATCTTGGTCAGCGCCTGGGCGGGAACCTTCGCGGTGTTGGCGTACGCCTTGACGGCTTCGGCCTTGGCCGTGACGAGCGGATCGGTGTCTTCCAGCCGCTCGATCTGGCCGAACACTTCCGACAGGTCGAGGGTGTCAACCGAGATACCCGCCCGCTCCAACAGCTTCTCGCTAAACCGCACGGTGTTGAACGCCGCCGGACGCGCGCCGATCATGCCGAAGCGCGCGCGCCGCATCCCGCGCACCACCCGGCACATCGCTGCGAACCGGCGCATGTCCTCGCGGAAGCTCGGATTGTCCGGATCGACGGTGTGCAGCGTGGTCAGCGTATAAGCGATGCCGTACTGGCGCAGGTTGTTGCAGGCGGACATCTTGCCGCAGAAGCTGTCGCGCCGGTAATCGATCGACATGCGCGACAGATCGTCGGGGAACGCCTGGATCAGCACCGGCACGTTGAGGTCGGCGAAGCGCAGCGCATTGGCAATGGCGCGCTCTTCCCCGAAGTTCGGCAGGGTGACGAGGATGCCGTCGATCTCGTCGCGGTGCGCCTTGAACAGCTCGGCGCACTTATGTGAGTCTTCAAGCGTCACGACACTGCCGTGCTCGGTGTCTTCTGTGCCGAGCGTAATGACCTTGATGCCTTCTTCTTCGAGCACGCGGAGCATCGTCTCGCGGCCCGAGAGCGCCAGGTGGCTCGGGAAGAAGGCTCGATTCCCAACGATCATCCCGAGTGTGACTTGTTCTTTCATGGCATTATCCTTTGTGAAATAAGGCACTTTCCTATATCGCAGGCTCGCCTGCGCGCGTCACCGTGTTACCAGCAGCCGAATGGGCTACTGACCGTAAACGTTGGTGTAGCGGTGGTGCAGCTTGGCGATGTCTTCCGGCGAGATCGGGATCGGCTCGCCAAGTTGCACCGCCAGATACACCGTCCGCGCCACGTCTTCGCACATCACCGCCGCCTTGACCGCTGCTAGCGGCGTCGGCCCGACGGTGAACACGCCGTGATTTTGCATGATCACCGCCGGAGAGTTCGGATTCGGCCCCTCACGGAGCACGCGCACCACCTCGCGCCCGATCTCCTCGCCGCCGATCAGCGCAAAGCCGCCGCACGGGATCACCCCGCCGAACTCGTCCGCCATCGCCGTGAGGACGCACGGGATGTCGCGCCCGAGCGCGGCCCAGGCGGTCGCGTAGGGGCTGTGCGTGTGGACGATCCCGCCCACTTCCGGCATCTCGCGGTAGATGTAGCACTGTGTCGCCGTATCGGACGACGGCTTGAGATCGCCCTCGACGACCGCACCCTCGGCATCAACCACCACCATATGCTCCGGCGCCAGTTCCTCGAAGCGCAGGCCGCTCGGCTTGATGACGACCAGCCCGGTTTCCGGATCGCGCCCGCTGATGTTGCCCGAGGTCCAGGTGACGAGGTTGTTTCTGGGCAGCTCGGCGTGCAGGTCACTGACAATGCGGCGCAGTTCGTCCAGCATCAGCTTATCCCCCGCGCTTCGTTACGAATGGCGCGCAGACGCTTCATCACGTCGTTCTCGCCGCGCCCGAAGTAGTCGTGCAGGGTGACATACTCGGCGTAGAGTTTGTCATAGACCGGCACATGCTCGGCGATCGGGCGATAGACGTCGTCCCGCAGCTTGCCCATCTTCTCGGCTGCCGCCTGGATGTCGGGATACGCGCCCGCGGCGACTGCGGCGTGCATCGCGCTGCCCAGCGCCGGACCTTGCGTGCTGCCGATCACGCGGAACTCGCGCCCGGTCACGTCGGCGTAAATCTGCATCAGCATGGTGTTCTTTTCGGGCAGCCCGCCCGCCGCGACGATCGTGTTGATCGGCACGCCGCTGTTTTCAAAGGACTCGATGATCACGCGCGTGCCGAAGGCGGTCGACTCGATCAGCGCGCGGTAGATATCCGGCGCGCGGGTCGCCAGCGTGGCCCCGATCAGCAAGCCGCTGAGGTCCACGTCGACCAGCACGGAGCGGTTGCCGTTCCACCAGTCGAGCGCCAGAAGGCCGTGCTCGCCGGGCTTCTGCTTGGCGGCTTCCGATTCGAGGTAAGCGTGCAGGTTCATCCCGGCGCGCTCCGCCGCGGCGTGATACTCCGGCGGAACGGCGTTGTCCACAAACCACGCGAAGATGTCGCCCACGCCGCTCTGCCCCGCCTCGTAGCCGTAGTAGCCGGGGATGATGCCGCCGTCCACCACGCCGCACATGCCGGGCACGTTGACCAGCTTGCTGTCCATCACCATGTGGCAGGTGCTGGTGCCCATGATCATGACCATCACGTTGGTGTCGGTCACGCGGGCCGCCGGGACGGTCACATGCGCGTCGACGTTCGCCACCGCCACCGCGATACCGGGGCGCAGGCCAGTCCAGCGCGCAGCCTCTTCGGTCAGCTCGCCCGCCTTGCCGCCCAGTGGAGCCAGCTCGCGCTTCATCTTAGTGTCGACCACGTCCGCCAACTCGGGATGCAGCGCGGCCAGATACTCGCGTGAGGGGAACGTGCCGTCCTGGTAGATCGCCTTGTAGCCCGCGGTGCAGGTATTGCGCGTCTCCACGCCGCAAAGCTGCCAGACGACCCAGTCCGCCGCTTCGATCAGACGGTCAGCCGCGCGGTAGACCTCGGGCGCTTCGTCAAGGATTTGCAGCACCTTGCTGAAGAACCACTCCGACGAGATCTTGCCGCCGTAGCGATCGAGCCAGCCCAGGCCCATTTCGCGCGCCGTGGCGTTGATCTTGTCCGCTTCGGGCTGCGCGGCATGGTGCTTCCACAGCTTGACCCACGCGTGCGGGTTGTCGCGCCACTCCGGCAGGCGCATCAACGGCGTGCCGTCGGCCAGCGTGGGCATCATCGTGCAAGCAGTGAAGTCCACGCCGATGCCGATCACGTCCGCCGGATCGACCCCGCTCTGGCGCAGCGCCTCGGG
>CBINGT010000115.1:0-9052 GCA_966250245.1 uncultured Anaerolineae bacterium | reverse complement strand
AGGCGGCGCCCTTTGCCGTGGGGTCGGCAGCTCTTGCCTGCTGCGCCGGATTAACGCTCTCTCCGGCTTTGGTCGTTGAACGTTCTTTTAGGAGAGCCACGCAAGGGAGTCCGATCCATGCGCCCGAGAAGTACTTATCGCATCTCCGTCATACTCGCTGCGGTTCTCATCTTCAGCATGGTGGTGACACTGGCGCTCGGCGTTCAGGTCAACATACTGAACGCGGCTGGAGAAACACCGACGCCCAGCGTTGAGACCGCTCTGCCTGATGAGGGCACCGACAGCACTCCTGATCCGGTCGATCCTTGCGCTGACGCGGCGGAAAATGC
Source organism: uncultured Anaerolineae bacterium (assembly GCA_966250245.1). Taxonomy (GTDB): domain Bacteria; phylum Chloroflexota; class Anaerolineae; order Aggregatilineales; family Aggregatilineaceae; genus DYGX01. Next base: position 8,723 of record CBINGT010000115.1, on the reverse strand, counting down.
TGAGGGTTGTACCGAAGACACTACCTCAACCCCCGAGCCGACGGAAGGCGACACCGAGCTGACTGAGACCCCTCCTGCCGATTCGACTGAGGAGCCGCTCGAAGAGGGCACTGCCGAGCCGACCGAGGAATCGGTGGATGGCGAAGGTACCGATGAGCCTGCTGAGCAGCCCACTGAGGTCGCGACGGAAGAAGCCACCGAAGAGGCCCCTGAAGACTCCGGCGATCCGCCTGCTGATCCGACCGAGGAGCCACAGCCTGAGATGTTCAACGCGCTGGCTGCTCCGATGACCGCGCCGTTGGCAGTCCTGCAGCAGGCAATAGCAGCCGCTGGGTTCACGGCCACAGTCGGGGCGAACCGTACCGTGCAGTTCACGGATAATAGCACGGCGGACCAGCCGATCGACGGCTGGCTGTGGAACTTTGGTGACGGGGCCACCAGCACCGAGCAGAATCCCCAGCATCAGTACGCCGCGGATGGTACGTACAATGTCTCGTTAACGGTCACGTTCCAGGACGGCAGTACGCTCGGAGCGAGTGGCCAGGTCGTGATCGATAGTTCGCAGACCGGCTCGATGACCTGCGACTTTGACATGCAAACGCTGGGCGACACGGTCCCGCTGACGGTCAACTTCATCAACAACAGCCAGAACGCGACCTCGTACCAGTGGAATTTCGGCGACGGGGGCACCAGCACGATGAGCGACCCGTCGCACGTTTACGAGAATGTCGGGACCTACGACATCACGCTGACCTGCACCGGCCCGCTTGGAACGCTGCAAGCGTTTGGCGAGCTGACTGTTACCGAGACGCCTGGTAGCGATGCGCTGCTCGCGCAGTTCATCGTCAGCCCTACGAACGGCCCCGTGCCGCTGACCGTGACGGTTGAGGATGTCAGCCTCGGTAATGTGGTGTCGTGGTCGTGGTCGTTTGGCGATGGTACGACTGCAACCGGCGAAGGGCCGCACACCCATACCTACACCGTCGCCAACACGTACACGATCACGCTGACGGTGACCGACGACCAGGGCAACACCTCAACCGCGACCGGCACAGTCACCGCCGTTGTTCCCGGAACGCGTCCCCAGCCGAGCTTCACCGTATCGCCGCAGCAAGGCTCCGCGCCGCTGACGGTCACGGTGACCGATACCTCGCAAGGCCAGATCGACTCGTGGACGTGGACCTTTGGCGACGGATCGGCTGCCGTTACGGGCCAGGGCCCGCACACTCACACCTACACCACGAATGGCACGTTCACGATCCGCTTGCAGGTGAGCGGCCCGGGTGGGGCGGGAACTGCGACGCGTCAGGTGGTCGTTTCGCCGCCCGGTAGCGAGGTCGACGCCGTCTTTTCCTTCCAAATTACCGGCGCGGTTCCAGGCGGCATTGAAGTCTGCTTCACCGACCAGAGCGTTGGCAATGTCGTCTCGTGGGAATGGGACTTCGGCGACGGTGGAACGAGCACCTCGCAGAATCCGTGCCACGTCTACGCCGGGCCAGGGAACTACACCGTCACCCTGGTCGTGACCGGTGAGTTCGGCAACATCTCGACCGGGACGCGGATCGTGCCGGTGGTGAGCGGAACCCCTGCGCCGATCGCGGCGTTCAGGGCCAGCAGCACCGATATCACGGTGGGGACGACGGTCCAGTTCACCAATGAGAGCACCGGCGAGATCGACAGCTACGCGTGGAACTTCGGTGACGGGGGCACCAGCTCTGAGGAGAACCCCTCGCACACCTATAACCAGGTTGGCACGTTCATCGTGGAACTGCGCGTAACCGGGCCGGGCGGCACGTCTGAGGCCGCGCAGACCACCATCACCGTGCGCGAGCTTGCGCAGTTCTCGTGTAACTTCTCCGGCACTACGTCGCCGCTGCTGAACCAGACCGTGACCTATCGCGCCACGTACCAGGGGTTGAACGGCCGCACCGTCACCTCGCAGTCGTGGACGCTTGGCACAGACGTGGTCAGCACCGGCAACACCTGGCAGACGACCTGGACCACTCCTGGCCAGTTCACGCTGACATACACGGCCGTGCTCGACGATGGGACCGACTGCACCGTCACCAAGACGATCACCGTCGCGGCCGTCACCATGATGTGCGTCATCGACGGGCCGGGCAACGCGAACGCGTTCCAGGAGCGCACCTATAGGGCACAGCTTCAGGGCGGCCCCGGCGGCACGGCGAGCTACGCCTGGACGGTCGACGGCCAGCCCTTCGGCGGCAATACACAACAGATCACCGTCATTGCGCCTTTAGGGCAACCCTCTATGTCGCTGCGCGTGGTAATCACCGTGGGCGGCGAGACGGTTGAGTGCGAGCGGACGGTGACGATCAACCGTGGTGGTGAAGATCGGCTGGTCTGCGACTACACCGGCGACATCACGCCGCTGCTCAACCAGACGATCACTTACACTGGCACGGTCGATGGCCTGTTCAACCGCACCGCGACCTACCAGTGGTTCCTGAACGGCCAGCCGGTTGGCACCGACTCCACCATGTACGCCCAACAGTGGACCACGTCAGGCACCTTCACACTCACCTTCCAGGTGACGCCGTCCGAAGGCGAGATCTGCGTGGTGAGCAAGACGATTACCGTCAGCACGCAGACGCTGGAGTGCGATATCGTTGGTCCGTTCCCGGCGCGTGTTGGTATCCCCGCTGTCTATGAAGCCCTGGTGGAAGGGCTGGGTAACCGGACGGCGAGCTACGAATGGCAGATCGACGGCTTGCCCGCCGGAAACGCTGCATCCATCGAGCGAACGTTTAACAACACAGGCAGCTTCAGCCTGTTCCTGCGCGTCACGACGAATGATGGCGACGTGTGTGAAGTCTCGCGCAACATCAACATCGAGATCGGCCAGCGCATCAACGCGATCGCCAATCCGAACGCGGGTGTCGCGCCGCTGCCGGTGACCTTCACCGCCGAAACGATCAACATCGACCGCTCGACGCTCGTCTGGCACTTCCCCAACGGCTCGACGCAGGCTAGCGAAGTCGGCAACTTCACGTTCCTGGTTCCGGGCGACTACACCGTCCGCGTGACCGGCACCGGCCCGCTCGGCCAGCAGGAAGCGTCGGTTGTGGTGCGTGTCGGGGGGCCCAACGACATCCGCGCCGCCTTCACGCCGAGCGTCTTTAGCGGCATCGCCCCGCTGGAAGTCTGCTTCACCGACCGCAGCGTGAGCGACGGTAGCCCGCTTAACGGGTGGACATGGACCTTCGGCGACGGAAGCACCAGCAACGATCAGAATCCGTGCCACACCTATACAGCGATCGGCAACTACCAGGTCCAACTGGACGTGACGAACACCGCAGGGCTGACGGCGCGGGCGACGAACCAGATCAACGTGTTCTCGCTCACGCAGGGCAGCGCGTCGTTCGGCTTTAACATCTTCCCGAACGGGCTGGTGTGCTTTACCAGCGTGCTGACGAATGGCTCGACGCTTGACCTGTGGGAGTTTGGCGACGGCACCACCAGCACCGAGGAGAATCCATGCCACACGTATCCCGCGGAAGGCGACTATGAGGTCGTGATGTGGGCGAGTGGCACGGACGTACACCGGACGATCCGCGTCCAGTTCAACGGGCAGCAAGACCCGCCGATGCTCCAGTTGTCCGGCGCCTGCACGATGACCGGCGCCCTGTTCACCATCGTGAACGCGGGCGGCACGATGCAGGGCCTGGACAGCTACACCGTCACCAACCAGAACGGGGTTACGGTGGCGCAGGGTGACTTCCAGCTTGGTCCCACGGACAGCCAGACTATCGAGGTCACGGGGCCGGGCGTCTTCACGCTGCGCGTCCAGGGAGCCAATCTGTCCGCGGTTGCCGACTGCGTGGAACTGCCGCAACTCAGCTACGGCGCTGTCTGTGTGGCGCCGGGTACTGCGGCCTTCACCGCGACGAACGGCGGCAGCGCGATGCAGAGCCCGGTGGACTACCAGATCTTGACCGGTGCCGGCGCGGTGCTGGATAGCGGCAGCTTCCAGTTGGGCGCGGGGCAGTCGCAGACCTTCTCGGTGACGGGCTTCTCGGGCCTGGTGCGGATGCTGGTTGCCGGATCGCCGGTGATCGACACGACGTGCGACGATGGCACACCGCCTCCGCCGCCTCCAACCGAGCCGCCGACCACACCGCCTCCGACTGAGCCGCCGGTAACGCCACCACCGACAACACCTCCGCCTCCGGATGAGCCGCCGGTTGTGCCGCCCGGACCTCCGCCGGTTGAACCTCCGGTCGAGCCGCCCGATGATGAGATCGTCTGCGGTGCGATCACCGAGCAGCCGGTTGCAGGTGGCGGGCCTGGCTTCCCGCTGATTGACATGAACCCTGAGTTCTGCGTCGACGAGGAACTGCCGCTGGCAAGCTGGACACCCATCGAGATCGGCGAGGCTGTCTGCCCAGAGTGGTTCGTCTACCACACCAACCAGACCGGTGACTGGGAGATCTTTCGCTATGGCGACCTGCCGGGTAACCCCGACGCGGATGTGAACCTGTCGAAGGGTATCGGCGAGCAGATCTACGACATCGGGCCGTCGCGCTCGCCTGACGCAGGCTGGATCGCGTTCGCATCCAACCGCGACGAGAACTGGGAAATCTACGTGGCGACGACCGACGGCGAGTTCCAGCAGCGCGTGACCAACAACACCCGCGCCATCGACTACGATCCGGTGTGGTCGCCGGTGGGTGACCTGATCGTGTTCGAGTCGTCGCGCGATGGGAACTGGGAACTGTACGCCGTGAACGTTGCGACCGGCGAGCAAACGCGGCTGACCGACAACCCGGCGAACGACCTGAACGCGTTCTGGTCGCCAGATGGCACGCGGATCGTCTTCGAGAGCGACCGCGACGGGCTGTGGCAGATCTACGAGCTGGATCTCGCGACGCTCGAAGTGACCCGGATCAGCGACGGCACCGCCAACGACCAGGATCCGACCTACTCGATGGACGGCGAGCGAGTGGCCTTCCGCTCGGATCGGGACGGCGGCACGGGCATCTACGTGATGAACCGGGACGGCTCGGATCTGCTGCAAATCTCCGACCCGAACGGGCAGGCGACGCTGCCGGTCTTCTCGCCGGACGACACGCTGCTGGCGTATCAGTCTGACCTGAACGGCACGCTCGACATCTACGTCTACGAGTTCGAAACCGGGACGACCCGTCGCGTGACGGAGAACGCCTCGCCGAACTACGCGCCGACGTGGTACTGCGACGCGCCGCAACTGATCCTGACCTCGGACGTGACGGGCGACGCGAACCTGTTCACGACGCCCGCGCTGCCGATCGACGCCGCTCCGGTCACGCTGACCAACGGCGACGGCGTGCAACTCACGACGAACGAGATGGCGGATCAGCACCCGCAGAACGTCCCGTCCGAAGAGAACGCCAGCCGCGAGCGCTCGGTCGTCGCGCCGCCGCGCAATCCGTAACGCACCGGTCGTTCTCTTGACCGCATGAATGAAGGGGCCGCTCCCGGCAAGGGGGCGGCCTTTTTTAGCGGATAGCTGTTAGCGGTTAGCAGTTAGCTAAGGGCTCAGCGAATTGTGAAAAGTAATGAGCGTGTGTTAGCGGCGCGCAGAACCTCACCCCTGGCCCTCTCCACGCGTGGAGAGGGGAAAAGGGGCCGGGGGTTAAGGGGTGAGGTTTCCCCAGCAGGCATCGTGCAAACCCGCTTATTTCGGAGATATGGGCTGTCGCTAACCGCTAACCGCTGATTTCACCCTTCCCACACCCGCAGCCCGTAGCGGCTGAGGTAAATCGGCAGGCTCTTGTACAGCGGATTGGCCTCTTCGATGGCGTGGATCAGGCGGCGCTTTTCGCTGCTGGTCGGACCGCAGAGCAGCGTCAGGGAGCCACCCTCTCCGCCCGCGCCGTTGACCTTCCACCCAATCGCGCCGTGCTGCTTGGCGATCTCGATGATCTGGCGCGCGTCTTCGTTGACGAGGTCCGGGTGCAGGTCTGCCTGCGCGTCGGTGTTGACGATCATCGCGCGGCCAAGCGCTTCAAAATCCCCCGCGTAGACCGCATCGCGCGACATCTCGGCGGTGCGGCGCAGCGTGTCGAGCGCTTTCTGGCTGGCCGGGCCGGTTTCTTCAAGCTTCTTGATGACCGCCTCATGCACGGCAGATGAGACGTGCGCCTTGCCGAGAAAGACCAGCACCAGCCGCCGCTCCAGCTCCCACCAGATCGAGTTGGGCACCTGAATCTGCGAGACGGTCGCGTGCGGATACTCGAACATCTCGATGAAGTTCACGCCACCGTAAGCCGCGCAAAGCTGGTCCTGAATGCCGCTTTGCAGGTGCAGCATATCGGTTTCGACACGGTGCGCGGCGTAGGCTACCTCGTGCGGCGTCATCGTGCCGGGGGTCAGCCGGTCGAGCGCGCCCATCAGCGCGACGGTGATCGACGCCGACGTGCCGGTCGAGCAACCGGCGGGCACCTCGGAGTAAACAGTGATGTGCAGCGCGACGTCGTCCGGCACGCGCATCATCTCGATCGCGGCTTCGAGCAGCGGATGGCGATCCCACTCGCTGTGTCCCGGCACGATCGGGTAGACCTCGCCATAGTTTTCAGCGTAGAGCATGATACGGTGCTGGCGCTCTTGCACGGGGAAGACCTTAACCTGCACCTCGACATACGGGTACACGCCGATGTTGAACACCTCGCCGTGTCCCGCAAACCAGGTGTCGGTCCAGCCGCCGTTATCGCAGATGCGAACCGGGCACACGCTGTTGATAATGCGAACGGGAGTCGCCTGGGGATTTGTCTCGCTCACGAGTAGGCCTCTCTAGGATGCAGGAGTAACAAATTGCCCTCTATTTTGCCCTGTTGCCGCGCCGTTCCCCAGATCGGAATTAGCGGCGCCGTAGTTGGTCAATGTTGTGCGTCTTCATGTATTGCTGGCGAATTTGACCGAGTGTAAGGTTGTTTCTCTCTACTACCACATATTCGTAGATATTGATCGATGGCCAATTCCTTACACCCCTTGCCCAGTCATTGATTGGCATTTTTTCGCCTCGGTATGCAACGGAATATGCATCGAGCAGTAGCGCCGGTTCGTCGGGACGGCCAAGTACATAGACCTTGTCTTCTCCTGGTTTGACAAGTCCCCATTCTATCAGGTTGCGCAGACGCGGCTTCCAGGACTTCTTGTGCGAAGACGTTGACTTAGGTGTAGGTGTTGCGAGTGGTTCATTGTCAGTCTTCGCTTGGTTTTTCCATTCTTTACGCAATCGCTCCGTAAGGATGTCAAGAAGTTCAAATTGCTCATCTGGAGCTAATTTGGGGAGAAGTTTGACGATTTTCTCAAGTGCCGACATTTCAAGCCCCTTTGTAAATATTCTGCGAACTGGATGGGTGGTAGTGTTCGCAGTAAAGATCCGGAGAGTATTAAGTAGCAATCATAGCCTAGTTTGCGGATAAGGTTTTTCCAGTATAGCCGGATGCTCGTGCTGGGGCGAGATCGGGCGCAGAGAACTGCCACGCCTGGACGCTATCCGGTGCTATACTCGCGGGATGCACGGAGCAATGGAACGGACGGATCGATGACACGTAAGGAAGCGCAGCGGCGTGCGATCGAGCGGCGCGTCACGCGGCTGGAACGGCGGATTGCCGCGCTGCAACAGCTTAGCAACCGCTACACCTGGGCGCGGCTCGGCATCTTCACGGCGAGCGCGATCGGATCGCTTGCGGTGTGGCTGAACTGGACGATCACGGCAGGCGCGGCATTTTTCACGCTGGGGATGGTCGTCTTCGGCGTGGTGGCGAGCGCGCACAGCCGCGTGAAGGGCAGCATCACGCGGCACACACTCTGGCTGGCCTTTCAGCGAGAGCATCTGGCGCGGATGGTGCTCGATTGGGATGCGCTCCCCGCGCCGCTGGCGATCGCGCCTGAAGACGTGTTGCCAGTCGAGCGTGACCTCGATCTGGTGGGCGAGCAGTCGCTCCATCGCCTGCTCGATACGGCGGTTTCACGGGAAGGCAGCGAGCGGCTGCGCGCGTGGCTGGCAGCAGGTGTGCCTGATCCTGAGATGATCCCGGCGCGGCAGGCAGCGGTCCGCGAGCTTGCCGGGCGGCGTCTGCTGCGGGACCGTCTTCGCTTGAATGCGGTGCTGGCGTCCGGGCGCGCGCGTACCCGGTGGAACGGAGCACGGCTGGCGGAGTGGCTGGCGTTCCACACGCCCCCCGGATCGCTGCGGCGCGTCTCGTGGGTGCTGACTGCGCTCGCCGCGCTCAACATCATCCTGTTCGCGCTGGCCTCGCTGGACGTGTTGCCGCCGCTGTGGGGCCTCAGCTTCATCGTCTACGCGGGGATCTACCTGACCACTGTGCAGCGTCACGGCGATCCGTTCGGGCTGGGGCTGTCGCTGAGCGATCCGCTGCAAGACCTGCGCGCCGTCTTCGAGACGTTGGAGCGCGCGTCGTACGCCCGATCGCCCGCGTTGAAAGCGCTGACTGCACCGTTCCACACTGACGATCCGCGCCCGTCCCAGGCGTTGCGCCGGGTGACACGCGTCCTGGCGGCGGCGAGCGTGCGCCATAACCCGCTGCTGTGGGTGCTGGTCAGCGTGGTAATGCCGTGGGATGTCTACGTGATGCAGGCGCTCAACCGGCAGCGGGCGGCGCTGGCGAAGGTGCTCCCGCGCTGGCTCGACGCGTGGTTCGAAATCGAGGCGCTGGCGGCGCTTGGCACGTTCGCGGACCTCAATCCGGATTGCA
>CBINGT010000114.1:0-9076 GCA_966250245.1 uncultured Anaerolineae bacterium | reverse complement strand
TCCCCACTGTGCTGACCTTCTTCCCACATCCTGACAAGGTGCTGGGGCGGGCGCAAGGTCGCTATTACCTCACTACGCCGGAGCAGCGAGCCGCGTTGCTGGGCGCGCTGGGCGTCGAGGTGATCGTCTCGCACCCGTTTGATGACGAGGTGCGCCAGATGCGCGCGGCCGCGTTCGTGGACCGGCTGGTCGAGCACCTGAAGCTGCGCGAGCTATGGGTCGGGCAGGATTTCGCGCTCGGCTACAAGCGCGAGGGGAACGTCGAGTTTCTGCGGGCGCAGGGCGCGCAAAAGGGCTTCGTGGTGCATGTGGTCGATCTGGTCGGCAACGACAAGAGCGGCGACATTATTTCCAGCAGCACGATCCGCGCCGCGCTCGAAGTGGGCGACGTCGAGCGGGCGGCGCGCTGGTTGGGGCGTCCGTATGCGGTCGAAGGGACGGTTATTCACGGCGACGGACGCGGGCGCACGATCGGCTTTGCGACCGCCAATCTCGACGTGTGGGACGAGCAGATGCTCCCCGCCAACGGCGTGTATGCCGGGTGGGCGCGGGTCGGCGGCGAGACGTTCATGGCCGTCGCGAACGTGGGCCGCCGTCCGACGTTCGACGGCCAGATCGTGCGGCTGGAAGCGCACTTGCTGGACTTCGACCGCCCGATCTACGGCGAGCGGATGGTGTTCGAGTTCGTCGCACGCCTGCGAGACGAGCAACGCTTCGATGGCATCGACGCGCTGGTGGCACAGATCCGCCGTGACGCCGAGCAGGGCCGCGCCTTGCTCAGCGCACTTCCGAAGCCGGAATAATTCGTGTAGTCACCAAGCAAAAGAGGCGCCCCGGCGGAGCATTTCGCAGGGCGCTTTTGATTCCGCGTGTCAGGTGCGGGAACGCTCGGCGTCGCGGATCGCCTCGTAGACGAACGGCGCGAGCAACTCGCCCGAAGCGTACAGCGCTTCGATCTCCGCATAGGTAAACCAGCCAAACGCTGCGATCTCGGCGGGGTCGACGCGCAGCGGTCCACCGGACAGGTCGAGCCGCACCGTGAAGATGTGATGCAGGCGCTCGGCGTTTGGGTAGACGTGCAGCGGGCGGATCTCAAGCGGCGGCGCGCTGAGTTCTTCGGAAAGCTCGCGGCGCAACGCGGCTTCGGGATTGCGCTCACCATCCTCAATGCGCCCGCCGATCAGCGACCATTTGCCCGTGTTGGCCGGGTTTCCGTAATAGTGCTGCGCCAGCAGATAGCGTCCGTCTGCCGCGATCACGGCGCGCGCTGTACTTTGCTGCGTGATCGTTAGGCTGAGGGTTTCGCAGCGGAACCCAGCGGGGTTGTCCGGCGCGGGACCGGCGGGGCGGAAGCCGATCCGCGTATAGAGGCGGCGGGCCGCTTTCCCTTCGGGCTCGCCATCCGCAAACGTAGTCAGGCGGATGGTGGCGGGGCGGGTGACGGTCGCCAGGGCATGGTCGATCAGGCGGCGCGCGATCCCTTGCCGCCGGGCGCGTTCCGCGACGGCCAGCCAGCCGAGCTTATAGCGCGGAGGATCGGGGAACCACAGCAGCCCGCCCAGCAGCGACGCGCCGGGCGGACCGTCGCCCTCACGCACGCAGAACGCAGTGCCGCCGTCGATCACGCGCTGCAATGCTTCGCAGAAATCGGGGTTGTTGACCAGCGGGCCGAACAGCGGCTCGACCTCAAGCGCCAGATCGAGCCACGCGGGGATGTCGGCGGGGATAGCGGCGGTGACGCGCATCGCAGAGCCTACAGATCGCGGTTGATCTTGTAGCCCAGGCGGCGCAGCGTTCGTTCGTCGCGGCGCCAGTTTTTCAATACCTTAACCCACAGCTCCAGATAGACCTTCGTGCCGAGGAACGCCTCGATCTCGGTGCGCGCCTGCTGGCTGATCGTCTTCAGCATCTGCCCCTTCTTGCCGATGACGATGCCCTTGTGCGATTCGCGCTCGACGTAGATCGTCGCGTTGATGTACGTCATGTCGTCGCTGCGCTGCTTGAATTCCTCGACCACGGTGGCGACGCCATGCGGAACTTCCTGCTCCAGATTGAGCAGCACCTTCTCGCGCACGATCTCGGCGACGATGTCTCGCACTGCCGTGTCGGAAAGCTGGTCCGCCGGGTAATAGCGCGGCCCTTCCGGCAGGCGGTCGATGATCTCCTGGAGCACCTTCGGCACGCCCTCGCCGGTCGCCGCGACAGTCGTCAGCCATTCCGCCTCGGGGACCAGCTCGCGGAACGCTTCCACGCGCAGTCTCAGCGCCTCGGGGTTGGGCACCAGGTCGACTTTATTCAGCACGAGCAGGCTGGGCGTCTCGTCCTGCGCCTGGCGCACGAGGTCCGCGATCTGGCGATCTTCGGGCGTGACCTTCTCGCTCAGGTCGCACATGAACAGCACCACGTCCGCATCTTTCAGCGCGTCGAGCGCCACCGTCACCATGAACCGGCCGAGCGGCGTGCGCGGGTTGTGGATACCGGGCGTGTCCACGAAGATGATCTGCACATCCTCGCGGGTGTAGATGCCAAGCTGGCGCAGGCGGGTGGTTTGCGGCTTCGGGCTGACGATCGCCAGCTTCTCGCCCAGGATGGCGTTCATCAGCGTCGACTTGCCGACGTTCGGGCGGCCGATCACGGCGACGAAGCCGCTCTTGTGCCCCGGCGGCAGTTCCTCGGGCGCGGGAAGATCGGCCAGCAGATCATCATTGTATTCAATCGGATGCTCGTTCATGGGCTTCCTATAGGGTTAGGCGCTGAGCTTGAACGGGTTGAAGTCTGTCTGGCGGTCGAAATAGTCCTCGCGCTCGGCTGCTTTCAGCAACGTGACGATGCGATAGGTCAGGGGAGTGAGCAGCACTTCCAGGCCGACTTTCAGGATGTAATTCGTCGCAATCAGCGTCAGCATCAGTTCCGGCGGGAAGACGCCGAGCGCCGTAGCGATCAGCATGAACACGGTCGTGTCGATCAACTGCCCGACCAGCGTGCTGCCGATGGTGCGGGCCCACAGCCAGCGCCCCTCGGTCCAGACCTTCATCTTGGCAAGCACGTAGCTGTTAGAGAACTCGCCCAGGAAGTATGCGGCCAGACTGGCGACGATCAGCCCGCTGACCCCGCCGAGGATCGCGTCATACGCCTCTTGCCCGGCGTAGCCCTGCCATTCCGTCTCGCCGGGCAGCAGACCCGCCAGCCAGACGAACAGGCCGAGCAGCACGTTCGCGCCAAAGCCCGCCCAGATGACGCGCCGCGAGCGCCGGTAGCCGTAGACCTCGGTCAGCACGTCGCCGAAGATGTAGCTGATCGGGAAGACGAGCGTCCCGGCGTCGAACGCGAGATCGAGCGGCCCGAGGCTGACGCGCAGGTCAATGATCTTGGCGCTGCTGAGCAGGTTGCTGATCAGCAGGACGGTCACAAACAGCGCCATGATCAGGTCGTAATAGCGATAGGGTAGGTGTGTTGGTCGTTCGGACATGTCTGCGATTGTAGCACAATGGCGGCGAAACGCGGCGAAGGGAAAACGACTAAGGAAGCAGTGACTGAGGGAATGGAAAGTGGGTGGTCGGGAGTAGGGGGAATTGCGACCAGCCCCTACTCCCTTTCCGTACTCCCGTTCCCTAATCGAGTTGCGGGACGTTCGCCGGGTCGCCCACAACCGGCTCGGTCAGCGAGGCGAACACCCAGGCTTGGACGCCATCGTCCGGCAGGGTGATGCGATACCAATCGCCTGCCGCGTTGACGCCCTGCACGAACATCAACTGGCCGAAGTTGACCACGCCGATGATGTCGGTGTTGGTGGACGCACCTTCACGCAGGTTGACGGTCCCCTCGCGCGCGATGATCCGCACCACGACCGGAAGCTGGCTCTCGATCGACACCCGCTCCGCGTCGACCGGCTCCCAATGCGTCAGCCGCTCGCTGACGTCGGCGGTCATTGTGACGCGTGAGAGGCGGCCAGTGCGGACCTCATGCCGGTAAATGTCCCAGGTCGTGCTGGCGGCCTCAGGATTGGTGTCTCGCAGGTAGGCGATCTGGGTCTGGTCCGGGCTCCACAGCGGCTCGCGCTCCAGAATGTCGGGCGTCTGCGTGATGTTACGGGCGTTGCGCGTGGGGTTGCACTCGAGGTTTTCGAGGATGCACGCCGCAGACATCACAAACACGTCTGCGGTTTCGCCCTCGGTCGTGTATGCGATCCACTGCCCGTCGGGGCTCCAGCGCGGGGTCAGCCCTGGGCCGACGCGCGTCTCGGTTTCGGTCGTCAGGTCGAGCGCGCGTACTTCCCAGCGGACGTCGTTCGCGGTGATGACGTAGCGATTGTAGAGCAGGTAGCGCCCGGTTGGGTCAAACGTCACGCGCCCAATATCGTCCTGAAAGTCGGTGATCTGCGTGATTTCGTTGCTCGCCAGGTCGTACAGGAACAGGTTGTAATGCTCGCCCGCGCGGTTGGAGTAGAAGACGATCTGCTGATCGTCCGGGCTCCACGCGCCAGCGTAATCCTGCGAGGTGCCATCGTTCGGGATCAGCGGCTCGGCGGATTCGCTCTCGACGTCATACAGGTACACCACCGCGCTGCGATTCGGCGCGTGCCAGTCAGTCGGAGCGCCACCGCCGCAGATGCGCGTGTAGATCACGAACTGCATGTTATGGCTCCACGCGCCATCTCGCAGCCAGCAGCCAGACTCGCTCTCCTCGACCAGCATTGTCTTTTCGGACCCGTCGGCTTGTATCGTGTAAAGGCCGGTGTCGTCTCCAACCAGCAACCGGCCCGGCGGGACCGGAATGTCGTCGTCCTGGGCGAGTGACGGCGTGGGGCTGACCCACAGCGCGGCTCCGGCAATCAGACTGGCGATCAGCAGGGTCAACGGGAGTCGTTTGAGGACCATAGCGCTCTCCATCCTTCAGATGAGCCGGTGACGCCCGGCAGATGGCGAATCTGTTATGACCCGTACCGGCGGGGTTGTCAAGTGCGATCGGTCCTATTGTGGGCCGGTGGCAGAAGCGAAAATCAGGCGCGGTTGGGTTGACGGAGCGGGGCGGACGGGGTATTTTTGTGCGGGCATGACACCCGTCGCGCAGTCTGGTGAGTTAATTCACTGGAAGCCTCGCGGACGAAGTGACAGACTTTATCGGGTTGCGCCGAGCATGCCCAAACGATCACCCGCCCACCAGCGGGGTGATCCATATTCGCCTCAACGTTGTATTCGACGTCTGTTTGGGTTTTTCATCGCGAAAGCGTCCATCTGTTCCGATCGGAACGGTCTACCGCAGACATTCAGGAGAGATATTGCATGGCACAAAAGTGGGTCTACGCGTTTGAAGAGGGCAACGCCAGCATGCGGAACCTGCTGGGCGGCAAGGGCGCGAACCTGGCCGAAATGACCAGCATTGGGCTTCCGGTTCCGCCTGGCTTTACCGTCACGACCGAGGCGTGCAACGCCTATTACGAAGCTGGCGGCAAGTTCCCCGAGGGCCTGTGGGATCAGATTCTAGAATATCTGGACGCGCTGGGGCAGAAGCTGGGGCGCAAGTTCGGCGACGACTCGAACCCGTTGCTGGTGTCGGTCCGCTCGGGTGCGCGCGAGTCGATGCCCGGCATGATGGACACGATCCTCAACCTCGGCCTGACGCCCGCGGGCGTTGAGACGATGGCGAAGAAGTTCGGCGACGAGCGTTTCGCGTGGGACCTCTACCGCCGTCTGATTCAGATGTTCGGCAAGGTCGTGCTGGACGTCCCCGGCGAGCCGTTTGAGGACATTATCGCCGAAATCCGCGCCGAAGAGGGTGTGACCACCGACGCCGGGATCTCGGCGGCAGGTTGGAAGAAGACGGCCGAGCAGTTCAAGGCCCTGGTCGAGAAGCACACCAATGCGCCGTTCCCCGAAGATCCATTTGAGCAGTTGAAGCTCGGCGTTGAGGCAGTCTTCAAGAGCTGGAACAGCAAGCGTGCGATCGACTATCGCAACAACTTCGGCTATCCCCACACCTGGGGCACGGCCGTCAACGTTCAGACGATGGTTTACGGCAACTTCGCCGATGGCAAGAGCGGCACGGGCGTTGCGTTCACGCGTAACCCCTCGACCGGCGTCGATCACTTCTACGGCGAATATTTGCTCAACGCGCAGGGTGAAGACGTGGTGTCTGGCGCCCGCACGCCGAGCAACATCGATCACCTGGCGGAAGAAATCCCCTCGGCTTACGAGGAACTGCTGAAGGTCGCGGAAATCCTCGAGAATCACTACCGCGAGATGCAGGACATCGAGTTCACGATCGAGTCCGGCAAGCTGTGGATGCTCCAGACCCGCAGCGGCAAGCGTACCGCGAGCTCGGCCGTGAAGATCGCCGTCGATATGGTGAACGAGGGCCTGATCACCGAGGAAGAGGCGGTCGGCCGCATCAACGACGACATGATCAACCAGCTTCTGCACCCGCGCTTCGACCCGGATGCGCTCAAGGCGGCCAAGCCGCTGGCGAAGGGCCTCAACGCGTCGCCGGGCGCGGCGGTCGGTAAGGTGTACTTCGACGCCGATACCGCCGAGGAAAAGGGCAAGGCTGGCGAGCCGGTCATTCTGGTCCGCCCGCTGACCGAGCCGGACGACATGCACGGTATGCTTGCCGCGAAGGGTATCCTGACGGCGGAAGGCGGCGCCACGAGCCACGCGGCGGTGGTTGCGCGCCAGCTTGGTAAGCCGTGCGTCGCGGGCGCGACGGACATCAAGATCAACCTTGAGAAGCGCGAGTTCCGCGTTGGCGACACCGTCGTGAAAGAGGGCGACGTGATCTCGGTCAACGGCGCGACCGGCACCGTTTACCTGGGCGAAATCCCGGTGGTTGTTCCGGATTTCGAGGAACAGCACGAACTGCGCCAGATCCTCGAGTGGGCCGACAAGACGCGCCGCCTGATGGTTTGGGCGAACGCCGACACGCCGGAGCAGGCGGAGCGCGCTCGCCGCTATGGCGCGCAGGGCATCGGCCTGTGCCGCACCGAGCACATGTTCATGGGCGAGCGCACGGCGATCTTCCAGAGCTACATCTTGGCCGACACCGAGGAAGAGAAGCAGGCCGCGCTCGACAAGATGCTGCCGCTTCAGCGTGACGACTTCCACGGCATTTTCCGCGCGATGGACGGGCTGCCCGTCGTGATCCGCCTGCTCGACCCGCCGCTGCATGAATTCCTGCCGAGCCGCGAGGAACTGCTGGTCGAGGTCGCGCTGGGTAAGGAGCGCGGTGAGGACACCAGCAAGGCGGAAGCGCTGCTCCGCAAGGCGACCGAACTCGCCGAGTTCAACCCGATGCTGGGTCTGCGCGGTGTGCGCCTGGGCGTGATGATGCCCGACGTGAACCGCATGCAGGTCCGCGCCATCTTCGAGGCGGCGTGCGACGCGCTGGCCGAGGGTGTGGACGTCCACGCCGAGGTCATGATCCCGCTGACCGCGCACATCAACGAGCTGAAGTTCCTGCAGACGCTGCTTGAGAAGGAAGCGAAGCAGGTGATGCAGGAGAAGGGCCGCGAGGTGTCGTACAAGTTCGGTACGATGATCGAGATCCCGCGCGCGGCGCTGGTCGCGGACGAGATCGCGGAGCTGGCCGAGTTCTTCAGCTTCGGTACGAACGACCTCACGCAGATGACCTTCGGCCTGAGCCGTGACGACGCCGAGCGTCACTTCCTGCTGCAGTACATCGAGCAGGAGATCCTGCCGAAGAACCCGTTCCAGACGATCGACCGCGACGGCGTCGGCCTGCTGATGAAGAAGGCGGTCGAGTTGGGCCGTGGCACGCGTCCGAGCCTGGAAATCGGCATCTGCGGCGAGCACGGCGGCGACCCGGACTCGATCGAGTTCTGCCACCAGCTTGGCCTGAACTACGTGAGCTGCTCGCCGTTCCGCGTCCCGGTGGCGCGTCTGGCGGCAGCGCACGCGGCGCTGGCCGAGCGCGGCTGGACCCGCCTGGGCGAGCTGGGTATTCAGGATCCGGCCCGCAAGCAGCAACCGGCGTAACCCTCTGCGCGACTGCTCAGAGAGCGTAGTGAGAAATGAAATGGGGCCGCTCCATTCGGGAGCGGCCCCTTTTTGTGTCGCTCTTGTGATTGTGAGCTATGGAAAAAAGCGGGCGGAGCTTGCTCCGCCCCTTACATTCCACGCGGTAGGCCCGCGCGGTGTGGATCTGGTTCTCTACGGCGCGACCTGCTGCGGCGCGCGCGGCGCGGCAGCCTTTACGTCGTCCGGTATGGCCGAGCCGAACTGCTGCATATAGTCGTGGAAGAGTTGCACCAGCTTACGCGCCTGCTCGTCGTAAGCGGCCGGATCCTTCCAGGTGTTGCGCGGCTGGAGAATCTCGCTCGGCACGCCGGGGACGTGCACCGGCAGCGCAAAGCCGAAGATAGGATCGGGTGTGGTGGGCACGCCGTCCAGTTCACCGTTCAGCGCGGCGCGGACCATCGCTCGGGTGTACGACAGCTTCATGCGGCTCCCGACGCCATACGGCCCGCCCGTCCAGCCGGTGTTGACCATCCATATATTGACGTTGTGCTTCTCGATCTTATCCGCCAGCAGCTTGGCGTAGACCGTCGGGTGCAGCGGCATGAACGGCGCGCCGAAGCACGTGCTAAACGTCGCTTTCGGCTCGGTGACGCCCGCTTCCGTCCCGGCGACCTTCGCGGTGTAGCCTGCCAGGAAGTGATACTGCGCTTGCGCGGGCGTCAGACGCGCGATAGGCGGCATCACGCCGAACGCGTCCGCCGTCAGGAAGATGATGTTGCGCGGGTGCCCCGCGACGCCGTTATAGTCCGCGTTCGGAATGTGTGTGATCGGGTAGGCGGCGCGCGTGTTCTCGGTGAAGCTCGCGTCGTCCAGGTCCACCCGGCGCCGCGCCGAGTCGATCGCCACGTTTTCGAGGATCGTCCCGAAACGGCGGGTCGCGGCGTAGATCTCCGGCTCGCCGTCGGGCGACAGATTGATCACCTTCGCGTAGCAGCCGCCCTCGAAGTTGAAGACGCCGTCGTCGCTCCAGCCGTGCTCGTCGTCGCCGATCAGCGTGCGGGTGGTGTCGTTGGAAAGCGTCGTCTTGCCGGTGCCGCTGAGGCCGA
>CBINGT010000113.1:0-9139 GCA_966250245.1 uncultured Anaerolineae bacterium | reverse complement strand
CCCGGCCACCATCGCTGGACGGACGCTGCCAAGCTCCGCTTCAAGGACGCGCAGGATCGCGGCGCCCATCACGTACAGCGCAGGCTGCGTGTTGAGGGTATCGTTGAGCTCTTCTTCGGGGCCTTCAAAACAGAGCGTGGAGAGCGAGAAGCCTAAGATCTCATCCGCCTGCTGGAAGACTTCGCGTGCGGCGGGGTAGGTGGCGGCCAGGTCGGCGCCCATTCCGGCGTGCTGCGATCCCTGACCCGGAAACACAAACGCAGTCATGGTCCAATCGAGCATCAGTCTGTCCTTTCGCGGCGTGCAACGGCGCTGCGAGATGAAACGCAAAGAGCCGTGCGGAAGGTGCACGGCCCTAATTCTAACGCCTCAACAGGAAATGGTTATTCTTCGTCCTGCTGAGCAATCACTTCACGGCCGCGATAGGTGCCGCAGTGTGGGCAGACGTGGTGAGCGCGCGTGTATCCGCCGCATTCCGGGCAGACAACCAGGTGGCTCAGCTCAATCTTGTCGTGCGAACGCCGCTTATTACGACGTGTACTTGATGTCTTTCGCTTGGGCAGCGGACCCATGAAACTTCTCCTTAGACAACCCGGCTTGGCGACGACGCCAGACGACCGCGCGATTATAAAGCAGCCGAGAACCCCCGTCAAGGCTGGGACAGCCGGGCTGCTGCAGGAGCGCTTACCGGGAAGCCGTCTGCGGCGTGTCTGTGCTGGCCTCGACCAGTTCCTCGGATGGCTGCTGGGCAACTGGCGCGGGCGCGGCTGTTGGTGTCTGTCGCGCGGCGGCCGCTTCGCGCTCTTCGAGCACGCGCGCGATGCCGTTCCGGGCGACGGTCAGGTTCTGGATCAGCTGCGCCTCAAGCTCTCTCAGCACGTCCAGCACATACTGGTCGGCGTCGGCGCGGATGGCTTCGGCTTCGCGGCGCGCCTGCTCAAGAATATTGTTTGCACGCGCCTGCGCCGCCTGGGTAATCGAATCGCGGCGGATCAGATCCTCGCTTTTCTCACGCGCCAGTTCCAGCATGCGGGTCGCTTCTTCGTTCGCCTGGGCCAACAGCCGATCGCGCTGATTGATCAGCCGCGACGCCTTCTCGATCTGGTCTGGCACAGAGATCCGCATCTGGTCGATGATCTCGAGCGCGCGCTCCTCATCAATCAGCGTGAACTTGCTGAACGGAACATGGCGACCCTCGTCGATCAGGTCTTCCAGCCGGTCTACCAGGTGCTGAATATCCATTACTGCCTCCCCTCTAGCCGTGCACTAGTCTTTGCCCAGGCTTGTCATATACGACGACGAAACGCCCTGCGCCTTCAGCTCCTCAAACCGGCGTCTGAGTGCGGCTACGACGTGGGGTGGGGTCATCCACGACACGTCGCCCCCTAGCGACGCAACTTCGCGCACGGTGCTTGAGCTGATGTGCAGGTGTTCTTCGGCAGCGATAAAGTTCACGATCTCGATCTCGGGCGCCAGACGGCGATTTGCCAGCGCCATGCGAAATTCGAGCTCGAAATCGGAAAATACCCGAAGCCCTCGCACGATCGCCGTCGCCTCGACTTCTCTAGCATAGTCTACAGTTAGTTTGTTATATGACGCAACTCGGATGCGAGGCTCATCCGCAACTGCCTCGCTGAGCAGCGCGATCCGCTCTTCTCCGGTGAACAGATCCACTTTCCCGGGATGGACGTACACGCCGATCACCAGCTCGTCGAAGAGGGTTAGGGCGCGACGAGCGATGTCGAGATGCCCGTAGTGGACCGGGTTAAAACTGCCAGGGTACAGCGCGCGACGCAGTGCGGTCATGAAAGGCTCCTTCGAGGCGATATGGTGCGGTGCTGCGCAGATTCAGCTTACATCAGCGCGCCGGTCGAGCAGCGCGCTTACGCGCCACGCCAGGAACTCATGCTCCGGCGCGGCGAGATCGGGATCTTCGGCATAGACAGTGCGTGCCTCGCGCTGGGCCAGCTCTACCAGGTGCGGATTGACCGCCTGAGCCAGCCGGAACTCTGTGCCGCCGCTCTGCCGCAGGCCCAGCAGATCGCCTGCGCCGCGCAGGCGCCAGTCGATCTCGGCCAGCTTGAAGCCATCGGTCGTCTCTTCAAGCGCGCGCAGGCGTTCCTCGGCTTCCGGCGTGGTCGCAGTCGAGACGAGGATGCAGAACGACTTGTGCTGCCCGCGCCCCACGCGTCCCCGGAACTGGTGAAGCTGCGCCAGGCCGAAGCGTTCCGCATTTTCGATCAGAATGACGCTGGCATTCGGCACGTCGATGCCGACCTCGACCACCGAGGTTGAGACGAGGATATCCAGCTCGCCCCGCGCGAAAGCGCTCATGACCGCCTCTTTTTCGGATGGCGCCATGCGTCCGTGAAGCAGCCCGACCCGCTGCTGGTGGAAGATTTCTTTGCTCAGCCGCTCGTATTCGTCGGTGGCCGCGCCGACCTCTTCGAGCTTCTCCGACGCCTCGACCAGCGGGTAGACAATGAACGCCTGCCGCCCTTTAGCGATCTGCGACTGGATGAAGCCGTAGGCGCGCTCGCGCTCCGCCAGGGTGATCACGCGCGTCTCGACCGGCGTGCGTCCCGGCGGGATCTCGTCGATGATCGTCAGGTCAAGATCAGCATAGAGCGTCAGAGCGAGAGTGCGCGGGATGGGCGTCGCCGTCATCACCAGCACGTGCGGGTTGGTGCCCTTGCCGCGCAGCATTCCGCGCTGCTCCACGCCGAAGCGGTGCTGTTCGTCGATGACTGCCACGGCGAGATCGTGGAACTCGACGCCTTCCTGAATCAGCGCATGCGTGCCGATCACCACGTCGATCGACCCGTCCGCCAGCCCGGCGTAAATCTCCTGGCGCTCCGCTTCGCTGGTGTTGCCGGTCAGCAGGCGCACGTGGATGTTCTCACCATCTGGCGCGCGGCGAAGCATCTGCGTGATGCTGCGCGCGTGCTGCTCCGCAAGGATGCTGGTCGGCGCCATCAGCGCGGCTTGCTTCCCGGCGTGGACGGCGGCGCCCATCGCAATCGTCGCGACCGCCGTCTTGCCGGAGCCGACGTCGCCTTGCAGCAGGCGATTCATGGGCACGTCGCGCGCCATGTCCGCCAAAATCTCGCGGATGGCGCGGCGCTGGGCGGTCGTCAGATCGAACGGCAGATTGTCCTTGAACGGCTCAAGCCAGTCGTCTCCTACGATGATCGGCTGGCCGGGCTGAGACTGCCACGCGCGGCGCTGGCGCATCATGGCGGTCTGGAAGACGAACAGTTCGTCGAAGCTGAGGCGAGCGCGCGCCAGTTCGAGGGCCTCGTGGGACTCGGGGAAGTGGACCTGCCGGATCGCCCACGCCACATCGGGAAGCTCCGTGCGGCTGAGCACGCTCTCAGGCAGATGCTCGGGAAGCTGGTCGACCCATTCCTCGACGGCCTGATGCATTAGGCGGCGCATGGTCCGTGCGGCGAGGCCCTTGGTCAGCGAATAGACCGGCACAATCCGACCGGTGTGCAGGTGTTCCCGCTCGACCATCTCCCACTCGGGATTGGTCATCATCAACTCGCCCCGAAACAGCTCTACCTTGCCGCTCAGCACGACCTGGCTGCCGCGCCGGAACTGCCGCTCCAGCCACATTTGCCCGAAGAAGGCGACGCGCATCTTTGCGGTGTCGTCGTCCACTGTCATCAGTAGGTACGGACGGCCACCGGCCGCTTGCCGCCTGACGATCGACTGGACCGCGACGACGACTGTGGTCACCTCGCCGGGACGCAGCTTGTTGAGCGTGCGCATCCGCGTGTAGTCGTCGTAGCGCATGGGGAACGTGAACAACATGTCGAGGATCGACCGTATTCCCAGCCGCTCGAGCTTTTCCGCCATCTTGTCGCCGACCTTGTGCAGCACCGTGACCGGCGTGTCTTGCAGGCGGCGGAACTGCGCGATCGCCTCGTCGCCGGGCAGAGCGGGGCGCGGCTTCGGGCGCGAGAACGCGGAGCGCGGAGCAGACGGCGGTGGCGGCGGAGTGAACACTTCATCTGCGTCGTCGTCGTCGGTGGGCGCCGCGTCATCATAGGCATGAGAGGGCACGGCTTTCGGGCTGTCGTCCAGGTCATCGGGGCCGGGGCCAGCGGCCGTCCCCGCGGCAATCTCCTGGTCGCTTGCCGGGGCGGCCGGGCTGCTTGGCGCACCGGTGAACTGCTCCGGCGAAGGGCCCGCAGGCTCAAGATCGGCGGGTGCGGGAATCCGCCCGGTTATGCGCCCCAGCATATAGCGGATCGCCTCGTGGCGCGCTTCCGTAGTGTCGAGCGAAGCGTACTCGCGCAGCCGGGCTGTCATTTCGTCAACCAGCAGGTGATGCTCCGGGCGGCGCGCCTGGCGGTGTGCTTCCCCCGACCAGTTGTCAGCGAACGACTGTAAACCGCCGATCACCGCGGTGTTGCGATAGCCGGTGTCTTGCTCAAGTTTCAGGATCTTGACCAGTGTTTCAAGCGCCGAAGGCATAAGGTTTATCCGCTTGGTTGCGTCTTGCGATCTGCGTCTGGTTAGTTGCGTCTTGATTCGGTTTCGCGTATCAGGCTCAGTCCAAGCCCCTTTGGCCCCACATGGACCCCGATCACCGGCGTCACTTCCACAATCGGAATGTCGGTGTCTGGCGGGTGGATGTCGGACAGAGCGTCGCGCAGTTCTTCCGCTTTTTCTTCATTGCGGGTGTGCAGAATCGCCAGTCTCGAGAGCGGCGCCGCCTGTCGCGCCAGCTCGACCAGCTTGTCGAACGCGCGCTGGCTGGTCCGCACGCGCGCTTCGGGTGTGACGTCGCTCATGTGTAGGCGGATCAGCGGCTTGACCTGCAAGAAGCTGCCGATCGCGGCGGTCGCCCAGCCGACGCGGCCGCTGCGACGAAGATATTCAAACGTGTCGAGCGCGGCGTAGACGTCGGTGCGCGGTTGCATTTCGATGATGCGCTGCTTGATTTCGTCTGGTGTGGCGCCGTTCTGCGCCATGGTCGCCGCTTCGACCGCCTGCCAGCCGAGGGCCATCGTAACCATGTTTCCGTCGATGAGCGTCACGCGCGATGGATCGGTCTGCTCGGCGGCAAGACGAAAGGTGTTGAAGATACCGCTGAGCTTGGCCGGAGCGCAAACCGCGATCACATGATCCGCGTCGCGAAGCGCGCCGGACAGGACCTCAAGCGTTTTGCCAAGCGAGGGCGCCGCTGTGGTGGGAAGCGTCGACTCCGTTGCCAGCCGCCGGTAGAAGTCCTCGCGCGTGAGTTGCACGCCGTCGTCAGCCAGGCTCTCCTGGTCGAACTGCACATAGGTTGGCACGATGCGAATGTCATGCTTCCGTACCGCTTCAGGAGGAAGGTCGCACGTGCTGTCCGTCATCACCAGGATCCGGCTCATCACCACTCGTCCTCATCGTCTTCAGGGAGTGCTTCACAGATCATCATGCCGATCGCGTTCGGGCCGATCAGCGCGCCAAGACTGGGCCCGTACAGCGTCGCCGGGAAGTGACGATCAGGAAACTCTAGCGAAAGCCGCTCGCGTAGCATGGTTGTGAGATCGTTGTCATGCGGCGTGTGCTGCAGAATCACCAGCTCGGCGAAGTCGGTGAACTCCAGCGCGAACTCTACCAGGCGGTCGATGCCCTGCGAATCGGTGCGGACCTTCTCGATCGGGATCAACTCTCCCTCTTCGATGCTGAGGACCGGCTTGATCTCCAGCATAGCCCCGAGCAGCGCCTGCGATTCGCTGAGCAGATTGTTGTGGCGCAGATAGTCGAGTGAGTCGACGTAGAAAACGGAATAGATGCGCGAGATCATCGCGCGGACGGCGTGCACAACCTCTTCGAGGTTGGCGCCCTCGTCAGCGACGCGGGCGGCTTCTTCGACCAGCATCGCCAGCCCGACCGAGGTCGTCAGCGAATCGACCACCTCGATCTCGCAGCGGCCGAGCAGCGTGCGGGTCGCCTGGCGGGCGTTGTTCCACACGTCGGACAGGCCGGACGAGAGGTGGATCGACAGAATCTGATCGGTGTGCTGGTTCAGGCGTGCGTATAGCTTGGCGAACTCGTCTACGGGCGGCGCTTCAAGCTTCGCCCTGGCATGCTCGTGGCCAATGGCTTGCAGAAAGGCCGCGGCGTCGAGGTCGCGGCCCTCGCGAACCTTGCGCGAGGGCAGGGCGATCGTCAGGGGGACGATCTCAATCTGGTAGCGTTCGATGACAGTGGGATCCAGAAACTGAGCCGAGCTATCAGTTACAATCTGGACTTTACCCACAACAGCCTCCAATTGCGGCATCGCTCAGCGCGGGCAACGGGTCATTCGGCGCTGAGAATGAAATGATAGTGCGGTTGCCCCCCGAAAACGACCTCAAATTCCAACGAGTCGTACGTGTCGCTTAGTGCGTTGACCAGCGCCTCGGCTTCCTCGCGGTGCACGCCGTTGCCATAGTAGAAGGTGACCAATTCATGCTCAGTGGCGCGCATCTGCTCCAGCACGCCACGGATCACCTCGTCCAAATCATCCCCGGCGACGGCCAGCACGCCATCCACCAGCCCGATGATCTGCCCTTCGTGCACCTCAACGCCGTTCAATTCGACGCTGCGCGTGGCGGTGGTGATCTCGCCGGTCACTACATCGTCTTTCGCGGCGTCCATCGCCTGCGCAGTGGTCTGCAGATCGCCCTGCGGGTCGTATGGCAGCAATGCGCTGATTCCCTGCGGCATGGTGCGCGTCGGGACGATCACGACCTGCTGACCGGTCGCCAGCCGGGCCGCCTGTTCCGCCGCGAGAATAATGTTTTTGTTGTTCGGAAGCAGGATCACCTTCTTGGTGGGCACGCGCTGGATCGCGTCGAGAATCTCCTGCGTGCTGGGGTTATTCGTCTGCCCGCCCATGACCAGCTCGGTTGCGCCAAGCTGGCGGAAAACCCGCGCCAGCCCCTCGCCAGATGCCACCGCCACGACGCCAATATCGTCTTCGCCCAGCTCGAACGCGGCGATGGGGGGCTCTTCTTCGTCGGGCTCAACAGCAGTCGGGTCGCCGGTGCGCTCGCGCAGGTATTCCTGATATTGCTCCTGCATGTTCTCGACCACGATGTCGCTGAGCGAACCGAGGCTGATGCCGTAGCTCAGCGGGATGCCGGGGTCGTGCACGTGGACGTGAACCTTGACCGCTTCCTCATTGCCGACGACCAGCGTGGACCAGCCCATCGCGTCGATGGCCGAGCGGATCACGCCGACGTTGAGATCGCGGCCCTTGATGATGAACTGCACATCATAGCCGTAGCCCATCTCGTCTTCCGGCGCGAGCGCGGTGGCGAGGTCTTCGACTTCGACTGGTGCGGCGGTGCTCGGTTCAACACGCTCGCCTCGCAGGCTGCGCGCCATCCCTTCGAGGATGAAGACCAGCCCGCTGCCGCCCGAGTCCACGACGCCTGCTTTTTGCAGGATCGGCAGCATTTCGGGCGTGCGCGCCAGGGCATCCTTCGCACGCTCGACAACGCGATCCATCAGCCCGGGCAGATCGTGGTGCTGCGGATAGGCGGCTTCGGCAGCCTCGGCAGCCTCGCGCGCGACGGTCAGGATCGTGCCCTCGACCGGCTTGATCACGCCGCGATAGGCCGTGTCGGCAGCTTCGCGCAGCGCGCGGGCGAACAGTTCCGCGTCGAAGGTTTCGTGATCGCGCAGAGCATGGGCGAAGCCCTGCCAGATCTGCGAGAGGATCGTGCCGGAGTTCCCGCGCGAGCCCATCATTGCGCCGTGCGCGATCTTGGCGGCGACCTGCCCGGCGTGGGAACCGTTGTAGGTGCCTGCTTCCTTGATCGCGTTGCGCATAGTCATGAGCATATTGGTGCCGGTGTCGCCGTCGGGCACGGGGAAGACGTTAAGCTGGTTCACCAGCGCGTGATGCTGGTCGAGCCAATCACACCCGGCCTGCACAAGCGCCCGGAGCATCTGTCCGTCAGCCGCTAGCGTTTCGCTGGGTTGCTTGGATAGATCAGTCATGAGCGGAAATGCACCTTATTTATCGCGGCTAACGCGCAGCCCTTGAACGTGAACATTGACCTGACTCACCGGCACGCCGGTACTCTGCTCGACGGTGTAGCGGACGGCATTGATCAGGCTGTTGGCAACTGACGCAATGCGCGTCCCGTACTCGATAATCACGTACACGTCGATAATTACCTGCTTTTCGTCTTGATGGACCTGGATGCCCCGGTTCGGGTCGCGCGTGATGCTGGCGGCGATGTCCGAAGCGAAGCTCGGCGACGCCATGCCGACCACGCCGTAGGTCTGCAGCGCAGCATGACTCGCCAGGGTGGCTATTGCGGTCGGGGAGATCTCGATGATCCCATGTGGCGTTTCGCTGATCGTCATCCTTCCGTCGCCTCGGTTGCAAAGCTGTACGGATCCACGAACCTTCGGGGCAACATGCCCGGTAGGTCGCCCCTATTCTATCCGCCATTACGACGAAGCACCAGGGTCGGACACAGAGCGGCGCGCACGCGAGGTTGCGGGCGAACGCACCCTTGCCGAACACCCCCGCTTATGGTAGCATGGCCCGGTCTAATTGAGCAGATGTCCCGAGGGTATCCCCATGGCTAAGTGTGAATCGTGCGGCAAGGAGCCGCAGTTTGGGCACAACGTAAGTCACTCGAACCGGCGCACGAATCGCCAGTTCCGGCCCAACATTCAGCGCGTCAAGGTGATGGAAAACGGGCGGATGGTCCGTAAGTACCTCTGCGCTCGCTGCATCCGCACCCTGGCGAAAGACGTTAAGCTGAGCTAACAGCAGCAATACAGCCGTTGTAAAGCAGCGATAGATAGCGATAAAGCAGCGGACAGGCGAAACCGGCCTGGTTGCCGCTGCTTTTTGCTGTCGAATCGCTGCTTTTTTGTTGGGCTTACGCCAGCCCGACGGACGCTCGCAAGCCCTTCAGCGCCGCGGCGATCCCTTCGGGCGCGCGGAAGACGGACGTGCCGGTGACCAGCACGTTCGCCCCGGCTTCGACCACCTGGGGCGCGGTGCGCTCGTCAATTCCCCCGTCGACTTCAAGATCAATCGTGCGGCCACTGCTCTCGATCATCTGGCGGATCTCGCGCAGCTTGGGCAGCGTTTCAGGGATGAACGACTGCCCGCCGAACCCCGGATTGA
>CBINGT010000112.1:0-9167 GCA_966250245.1 uncultured Anaerolineae bacterium | reverse complement strand
GTTGTATGCAGGCTGGGGAAATGGCCCCATCGCGCTGTATTACAGCCGGTGAACTATAGTCGCTCGCGCGCCGCTTCGGTTGACAAGCGGGGGTGATTAAGCTACAATTTCCGAGCACTTGCGGCCGTTTTGCGACCGTTCATCCTCTGCTGTGGAGCGCGATAAGATGATAAAAGACGTTTTGAAAGATGCTGAAGCGCGCATGAAAAGCGCTGTTGCTGTCCTCGAAGAAGATCTCATGGGGCTGCGCACCGGGCGGGCCTCAACCGCGCTGGTGGAGAAGCTGCCGGTCGAGTATTACGGCACGCCCACGCCGCTTTTCCAACTGGCAACGATCTCTGTGCCGGAGCCTCAGATGATCGCGATCCGCCCGTTTGATAAGAGCAGCCTGAAAGTGATCGAGAAGGCGATTCTCGCGTCTGACCTGGGGCTGACGCCGAACAATGACGGGCAGATCATCCGCCTGAATATCCCGCCGCTCACGCAAGAGCGTCGCAACGAGCTTCAAAAGCTCGTCAACCGCCGCGTGGAAGAAGCGCGCGTCGCCGTGCGGAACATTCGCCGCAGCGCAATCGACGACATCCGCGAGTTCGAGCGCGAAAAGCTGATCTCCGAGGACGATAGCAAGCGCGGTCAGGAAGATATTCAAAAGCTGACTGACAAATACATCGAAGAAGTGGAAGCGGCTGGCCGGCGGAAAGAACAGGAAATCAAGGAAATCTGACCCTGGACGCCAGGCGAAGGTACTCCGCGCGCCGCAGCCGCTTTGCCTAATGGCACGGAGAACAGCGATTAATGGCTGACCAGACCAATGGACTGCCCGAGCGCGTCCCCTACCACCTTGCTGTGATCATGGATGGCAACGGGCGCTGGGCCAAAGCGCGCAACCTGCCTCGCCTGGCGGGGCATCGCGCCGGGGTCGAGAACCTGCGCCGCATCCTGCGCGCGTGCAGCGAGTTTGGCATCAAAATCCTGACGATCTACGCGTTCTCCACCGAGAACTGGGGCCGCCCCGAAGCCGAGGTGCGGGGCCTGATGAACATTCTGGAGACGGTGATCGATCGGGAGCTGAACCAACTGCACGCCAACGGGGTCCAGCTTCGGCACATTGGGGAGCTTGAGGGGCTATCGCCGGTCGTGCAGCGCAAGGTCAAAAAGGCGATTGAGCTGACGCGCAACAACGATCAGTTGATCCTCAACGTCGCCTTCAACTACGGCGCGCGGCAAGAGCTGGTTCGCGCCATCCGCCGGATTATCAGCGACGGCATTCCCGCCGATCAGGTCGACGAGACGCTGATCAGCTACTATCTCTACACCAGCGGGCAGCCCGATCCCGATCTGATCGTGCGGACAGCTGGGGAAATGCGCCTGAGCAACTTCTTGCTGTGGCAGGCGTCCTATTCGGAATATTATTCCACGCCGGTCTACTGGCCGGACTTCGATCGTGAGGAGCTGCTCAAGGCGCTGCTGGATTATGGCAGCCGCGAGCGGCGGTTTGGTTTGGTGCCAGAAAGCAGCTAAGCCTGGCTAAAAGCAGCTAGAAGCAGCAAAAACAGCAGAAAGCAGCTTAAAAGTTTCTCTTTGCTGTTTTTTGCTGCCTTTAGCTGTTCTTTGCTGTCCTGCGCTTTCTTTCGCTATTCGAGGCAGATCATGCTCAGAACCCGTGTGCTTGTTGCCGCCGTCGCGCTCCCCCTGCTGACGGTGATCGTCTTGATCGGCGGCTGGGTGTTCGCGCTGTTCGTCTTCGCGGCGATGCTGCTGGCCGCGTGGGAATACGTCACTCTCTGGCGCAAGGTGCACCAGACTCCGGCGCTGTGGCTGGTCGTCGCGCTGATCGCCGTGCCCTTCGCCGCGACCTGGTTTGACCGGCCGGAGTGGCGCACGCCCGGCCTGATCGCGCTGCTGATCGCGGGGATGTTCCAGGCGATCTGGGATATGGAGCGCGGGCATGCCGCCCCGATGAACAGCCTGGCGCTGGCCGCGTTCGGCGGGGTTTATCTCGGCTGGCTGGGCAGCACGCTGGTCGAGGTACGCCTGCTGGAACACGGCGCGCGGCTGGTCGTCTTCCTCTACGGCTGCGTGATCGTGGCAGACAGCGCCGCGTATTTCGTGGGGCGCCGTTTCGGCAAGCGCAAGATGTCGCCGCGCGTCAGCCCGAAGAAAACGTGGGAAGGCTTCGTGGGTGGCGTCATCGTCACGCCTATCTTTGGGGCGCTCGTCGGGCTGCTTCCCGCGGCGCAGGTCATCACCCCGCTGCACGGCGCGATCCTCGGCCTGCTGATCAGCCTGATCGGGCCGATTGGGGATCTGGGCGAATCGGTTATTAAGCGGCAAGCGGGCGTCAAGGACTCGAGCAACCTGATCCCCGGCCACGGCGGTATTCTCGACCGGACCGACTCGGTGCTGGTATCGAGCGCGGTCGGCTATTATTACCTGCTGTGGTTCGTCCTCTGAGTTCTCGATCCCTCCGCGCATCGCGTCTGCTGGTGGCGGCGCTGCCTCTGGCGCTGGCGTTTGCGGTGTATGGGTACACGCTGCGCCTGCCGTTTTTCGTCGATGACGGGCCGAATCTGTGGACCACTGAACACCTCGACGGCGTGGAGCAGTGGGCCGGAACGCCTACCTTCCCGTACTATCGCCCGGTCGCCTTCTCGATCTGGAAGCTGAACGATGCGCTCTACGGGCGCTACGATTCGCCGTCGCTGCACTGGTTGAACGTGGCATGCCTGGGCGTCAGCGGTGTGGCGGTCGGGCAGATCGCGCGGCGCCTGTTGCGCGGGCTGGGGCGAGGCTGGCTGAGCGCGCTGGCGGGCGCGGGATTCGTGCTGTTTCCCTTTACCTATCAGGCAGTGACGCTGGTCAGCGCGCAGTTTCATCTGCTGCTGGCGTTTGGCCTGCTGCTGTGTATCACGCTCGCGCTGCGCTGGCTGGGCGGCGCGGGCGGCCGGGTTACGCTGGCGGCGTGCTGGCTGAGCGCGCTGATCGGCATCTTCAGCCACGAAAACGGGCCGCTGCTCGCTGGGCTGCTCCCCGGCGCGATCGTGGTCGCGTACCAGGGCCGAGAGCGCCCGCCCCTGCGCCGCGCGCTGACCGTCACCGCGCCGGTGATTGCGCTGAGCGCGCTGTACGGGCTGCTGTGGCTGGTCGTGCCGCGTGACATGACCGTCCGCGCGGAACTGAGCGCCGCGCCGGAAGATGCGTTCGGCTACCTGCTGCAAGGGCTCGTCTACCCGCTCTCGGCGCTGGTCCAACGCGCGCTGCAACCAGAGTCCGTGCTGCCCGAAGCGGTCCTGGCGCTGGCGGGGGGCGTGGCGGCGGTGGCCTTGATCGGCGCGATCCGCCTGGACCGGCGCGCGGGCCTGATCGCGCTGTTCGGGCTGGCGTGGTATGTCGCGGCGATCGGACCGTCCGCGCTGCTGCTGGCGCCGGATTATGTGCTCGGCTCTGCGCGCCTGATGCTGCTCGCGTCGGCGGGCGGTGCGCTGTTCTGGGCGGGAGCCGGCGCGGCGCTGTGGCGCTGGCGAGCTGGACGCGCAGCGGTCGCGCTGGTGAGCGTGCTGACGCTGGCGCTGGCAGTCGTCTTTCTGTGGGCGCGGCGTGACGAACACCTGCGGATGGGGCGCTTCACGCACGATCTGATGGCGCTGGGCGAGACGCTGCCGATCGAGCGCGACGGTCTGCTGCTGGTCAACGCGCCGAATTACATTGCCCCGGCCAGGCACACCTTTTTGCTTGGCTCTGAGGGCGCGACCTTCATGCTCGACATTCTCTCCTACAGCCAGCAGTTCTGGATAAACACCGGCCTCGATCATCCACCGGTCGAGGCGATTGCGAACGTCGCCACGCTGCGCTATACGGCGGGCACATACAACCCGCACGGCGCCTATTACGAGGGCGCGCCGCTCCACGACCTGCTGCGCGCCGCGCACTGGATCGCCGTGACACAGTTCGAGGGGGATGCGTTCGTGCCGGTGGCTGTTGGTGGAGCGGGGGAGCCGCTGCCGGACGGGGCGCTCGCGACGTTCGACGACGCGGTGACGCTGCTCGACGCGCAAGCAAACGCGCAGCTTGACGAGCGCACGCTTAATGTGCGGCTGGCGTGGTCCGTGCAGGAGCCGAGGCCGCTCAAGCTGTTTGTGCATGCCTGGTGCGAGGACCGGCTGGTCGCGCAGTCGGACGGCTATCCCTGGGGCGACCTCTACCCCTTTTCGAGCTGGCTACCGGGCGAGCAGCACGTTGAGCGCCGCCTCATCCGCCTGCCGGAAGATGTATCCGCTGCGTGCCTGCGCGTCGCCGCCGGTCTGTACGACGAAACCACGCTGGAGCGTCTGCCGCCGGTCGACCCGCGCACGGGCGCGCCGTTCCCCGAGGACTCCGTGCCCGTTCCGCTGGACATTTCCCCGTAATCAGCCCAAAAGTCATAATGGCATAATCGCGCAATATGGTTTACAATACAATTCAGGTGGTTTGACCGCACCTCACACAACGCCTAGTACCAGCCGTAAATCTGTCAGAGCGAATTGTTTGAGCGTGCTCGACTCCTATCTGGTCGCCCACAATCCGATTTAAATCCTGTTCGCAAGGTTTCCCATTGACCTTGAATATGCGGTGTGAGTCGCCACGGCGACTTCCCCTTTTGACCTTAAGCGTTTGCACAACTTGTCAACAACTGTCCTAGAACGAGATAATCTCAACACGGGGTGAGAGGCCCCTTCCTCGCTCGGAGACTTCTATGGATATTGCCGAACTCGAATCGCAGAATCTCGAACAACTTCGCGACCTTGCTCGTGAAGCCGACATCGCCGGTTTCAGCCGCTTGAAGAAGCAAGATCTGATCTTGCGCCTGCTGCGTGACAAGGCCGAGAAGCAGGGCCACAAGCTGCGCGGCGGCATCCTCGAAGTAATCGACGATGGAATCGGCTTCTTGCGCTCAGATCACTACCTGCCCGGCCCGGACGATATCTACGTCAGCCAGACGCAAATCCGCCGCTTTGGGCTGCGAACGGGCGACATGGTCATCGGGCAAGTGCGGCCGCCCAAAGACTCAGAGAAGTACTACGGGCTGCTGCGCGTCGAAGCCGTCAACGGCCTCGACCCCGAACAGGCCAAACGACGCCCGCGCTTTGACGATCTGACCGCGATTTTCCCCAACGAACGCTACAACCTGGAAACCAACCCGCGCATCCTGTCCACCCGGCTGCTGAACCTGATCGCGCCGATCGGACGCGGGCAGCGCGGTTTGATCGTCAGCCCGCCCAAAGCCGGTAAGACGACCGTGCTGAAAGAGGTCGCCAACGCGATCAGCACCAACTACCCCGAAGTGCACCTGATGGTCGTGCTGATCGGCGAGCGCCCGGAAGAAGTGACTGACATGGATCGCTCGGTCGACGCCGAGGTGATCAGCAGCACGTTTGACGAGCCGGTGTCGTACCATGTGCGCGTGGCGGAGATGGCGCTGGAGCGCGCCAAGCGGCTGGTCGAGTCGCAGCGCCATGTAGTGATCTTGCTGGACAGCATCACGCGTTTGGCGCGCGCTTATAACCTGGTCGTCCCGCCCAGCGGCCGCACGCTGACCGGCGGCCTCGACCCGTCCGCGCTCTACCCGCCGAAGCGCTTCTTTGGCGCCGCGCGTAACGTCGAGGAAGGCGGCAGCCTGACGATTGTGGCGACCTGTCTGGTGAAGACCGGCAGCCGCATGGACGACGTGATTTACGAGGAATTCAAGGGCACCGGCAACATGGAGCTGCACCTCTCGCGCGAGCTGCAAGAGCGCCGTGTGTTCCCGGCGTTCGACATCACGCAGTCGTCTACGCGCCGCGAGGAACTGCTGCTCGGCCCGGATATCCTGCAGCGGGTGTGGACGATGCGCCGCATGCTGATGCAGATGCAGCAGCCCCCGGCCAACTACGATAACGTCAGCGCCACCGAAGCCCTGATCAACCAGCTTCGCCACACCGACAGCAACGACGAGTTTCTCGAGGAGATCATGCGGCACTAGCCCGCGCTGGCCTCTGACAACAAACCCCGCCGGTGACATCCCTCGGCGGGGTTTTCTTTTGCGCGATCAGGCGCTCTTTGCAAACCCTCACCTCTGGCCCTTTTCCGCACGGGAAAGGGAAAGGAGCCAGGGGTTAAGGGGTGAGGTTTCCTAGCTAATCGCTAGCAGCTACTAACTGCTAACCGCTGTTTTACTCCCCTGCCGCGATGCGCCACAGATACAGCGACGCGATCGACCCGTAGGGCGAGTACCGCTGCCGGTAGTGCTCGAAGGTCGGGCGGTCGAGCGTTTCGAGACCGTACAGCCGCATCATCCCCCGGCGGATGCCCAGGTCGCCCCAACTGACCACATCCGGCCGCTGCATGGCGAAGATCAGCACCATTTCCGCCGTCCACACGCCGATCCCATGCAAAGACGACAGCCGCGCGATCACGTCCTCATCCGGCAGATCGGGCAGCGCCGCCAGATCGAGCGCGCCGCTTACCACCGCCTCGCCGATGCCTTTGATGTAGGTCGCTTTGCGCATCGAGACGCCGCACTGCTGGATGTCTTCGACGGCCGCTGCCTGGACGGTTTCCGGCGTAATCGCGCCGAGCCGCGCCTCAAGCCGGTTCCAGACCGTCCGCGCCGCAGCACCGGAGATCTGCTGGGCGACGATGCTGCTCACCAGCGCCGAGAAAATGTCCCGGTGCACCGGGCGCTCGATCACGCCAATGCGGTCGATGGCGCGCCCGAGGATCTCATCCCGCGCGCGTAGATAATCCAGCTCCGCCTGGGTGTAGCGAAAAATCTCCATCAAGCCAGGCGCTCCCGCCACTCACGGATCGCGCGGGCGTGTTCCGGATAGTGGCTGTAGGTATCCAGCCGGATGCGGCGGCGAAAGCGTGTCTCGGTCGCGATCAGGTCGTCCGGCGCATTCTGGATGTATTCGACCAGTTGCTGATGGGTCGCGTCGAGCTGCGACAGTACCTCGACCAGCGACAGCCCGCGCTTTTTCTCGCTCATCTGCGCGTTGAAGGCGTTCAGCCCGCCGTAGAGGTCGGCATAGCGCGGGGGCGTTTTGCCCTCGCGAAGGAGCGGCAGGTATTTAAGCGCTTCCTCTTCCCAGGTGGTGACATGCGCGAGGATATCTTTGACGGACCACGTGCCGGTAACGCCCGGCGTGGTCATCTGCGCCTCGCTCAACCCGGCGTAGGACGCTTTGAGGTCTGCCCACGCCTTTTCGAGCTTGTCGAGAAGCTGCTGTTTGGTCATGGCGCGCTCCTTTTGAGGATCAGCAATTAGCGATTAGCCGTTAGCGGTTAGCAAGAGCAGCGTATTGGACGGTTTTGTTTCTTTCTGTGCGTCCGTTGTCGTGTAGAACCTCACCCCTTTTCCCCTCTCCGTTTACGGAGAGGGGAAAAGGGGCCGGGGGTTAAGGGGTGAGGTTTCCCCGTCATTGCTCCTGCTAACGGCTAACCGCTGCTCTTTTACGATGCGCCGTGCGCCAGCATGACGAGCGGGATCGTCCGCAGGATGATTTGCAGGTCCAGCCCCAGCGACCAGTTGTCGATGTAATAGATGTCGAGCAGGCACATTTCCTCGAATGGCACCTGGCTTCGACCGCTGACCTGCCACAGCCCTGTCAGGCCAGGGGTGACGCGCAGCCGCTGGCGGTGCCACGGCTCGTAAAGCTCGACTTCCTGCGGGACGGCCGGGCGCGGGCCGACCCAGCTCATTTCGCCCCGGACGATGTTCCAGATTTGCGGCAGCTCGTCGATGCTGAAACGCCGGATCCAGCGCCCCACACGGGTCACGCGCGGATCGTCGGCCAGCTTGGGGTGGCGCGGGTCGTCGCCGGTCTGGCGGATCAGGTCTGCCCACATCTCTTCGGCGTTGTGAATCATCGAGCGGAACTTGTAGACCTTGAAAATCTTGCCATTGGCGCCGACGCGATCCTGCGCAAACAGGATCGGCCCCGGCGAATCGAGCCGGATCGCGATTGCGACGATCGCCGCGATCACCAGCGCGAACGGCGCGACAAGCAGCGCCAGCCCCAGGTCCAGCGCGCGCTTGACGACCTGGCTGCCCGCATGGAGCCGCACTTCGCCGTTCAGTCCCAGCAGCGGGATCCCGCCCAGCATCTCGACCTGCACCTGGCTCAAGCTCAGTTCGAACAGGTCCGGCACGGTGCGGACGCGAATGTGCTTGCGCTCGCACTCGCGGATCACGCTCAGAATCCGGCGCTGCGCCAGCCAGGGGAGCGTGATGATCACCGTGTCGATCGGCTGTGTCTCGATGATATGCGGCAGGTTTTCGACGGTGCCAAGCGCCGGGACGCGCCCCAGATCGGTGTGTCCGCGCTCCGGGTCGTCGTCCACAAACCCGATCACCTTGAAGCCGAGGTCTGGCCGGGCGACGATGGTCTGCAGCACCGAGCGCCCAACCGATCCCGCGCCGACGATCAGCACCTTTTCCACGCCGATCCCGCGCTTGCGCATCTGCGCCTGGGCGAAACGCAGCGCCAGCCGCCACAGCCCGATCAGCGCGATGACCAGCAGGGCCGCCTGAACAATCAACAGACGCGAGAAGACGAGCGGCTGCACCAGGAAGCTGACGGCCATCACGACGACCGCGCTGTTCGTCGCGCTGTTGCCGATCGCGAAAAGCTCGTCCCACCACGTTCGCCCGCGCCGCTCGCGATAGAGCCGCCCGTTCTGGTTGAACAGCAGCATCAGCCCGGCGAACAGCAGCGCATAAGGAATATACGGCGTGAACGGGGCGGCGTTCGCCTCGTCCACGGGCTCTAGAAACTGGACTTCATAACGCAAATAGTAGGAGATCAGGAACGCGACCCCCACCAGGGCGGCGTCTCCGAGGACCACCAGCCATCTCGGCAGGTTGTAAACAGTCTTTCCATTCATACCCAATCGTTACCCCACCGATTCCCCCAGGGCGCGCCGGTAGCTGGCGACGGTCTGCGCCGCCGTACGTGCCCAGGTGAATTGTTTCGCGTGCTCGCGCCCGCGCTCTCCCGCGTCGGAGCGCCACGCGTTGTCGTTCAGAGTCTGCGCCAGCGCATCGGTCCAGGCGGCCTCGTCGTGCGGCGGAACGCAGCGCCCCACGTCCCCCGCCGCTTCGGGCAGCGAGGACGAATCCGCGACCAGCACTGGCGTCCCGCACGCCATCG
>CBINGT010000111.1:0-9222 GCA_966250245.1 uncultured Anaerolineae bacterium | reverse complement strand
CGCGCGTCGAGCACGCGTTCCGGCATGTTGAGCGGATCCGGCCACCACGCCGGGTTCAGCGCCAGGAACACGCCCATCGCCAGCGCCCCAGCCACCACTAGCCGCGCGAGGTGCGCCGCGTCGAAGCGCGCGCCCGCGCTCCCCCGCCGGACCAGCGGCTCGACCAGCACCACGCCAAACACGATCGCGACGGTGATCAGCGTCGTATGCTTGCACGCCAGCGCGAATCCCGCCGCCACGCCGAGCGCCGCCGCCCACGCCCACCGCG
The DNA here is from genome assembly GCA_966250245.1 of uncultured Anaerolineae bacterium. GTDB lineage: Bacteria > Chloroflexota > Anaerolineae > Aggregatilineales > Aggregatilineaceae > DYGX01. The sequence goes on along the minus strand of CBINGT010000111.1, from coordinate 8,954 downwards.
CCCGGTTGCTTGACTCAGGCCGCGCCTGCGTGCGCAACAATCCCAGCGCCGCGAGGATGGCGAGCGTCATGCCAAGCAGCATCGCGCCTTCCATCATCGAGCGCCGCCCATTCAGCAGCACGCCTGGGTGCGTGACGTAAAGCCCGGTTGCCAGCCACGCCGCCCACCGCGCCGGGACGATCCAGCGAGTGATCGCCAACAGCGCCGCCGTGCTCAGCACAAGCAGCACGGCCGACGACGCGCGCCCGGCCCGCAGCAGTTCGTCCGATGGCACGTGCCCGAAGGCGTGATTCCACGTCCATTCGTCCCACTCGCCCTGCGGATCGAAGAAACCCCACATCCACTGGTTGTTCAGGTCGTGCACGGTCAGCCCGGCGAGATCCCACGCCAGCCCCATCGCCATTTTCGGGACCGTGCCGTTGAGAATGCGAAGCTCCTGCTCGGACGGGTCGAGCGGCGTATCGGTGTAGTAGACGCGCTCAAAGTCGCGTTGCTGCACAAGATGATAATAATCGTGGCTCATAAAGAGCAGCGTGGCTTCGTCCCCGTGGAACGGAACAGCGTCCAGTCCAGCGAAAATGTACAGCGCCAGCGCCAGAAGCCACAGGCCATCCAGCGCCCAGCTTAGCCCTCGACTGCGCGCGATCCGCCGTACCTGCCCCATGCTTACCCCGCCCGCCCGCTGGTCCGGCGCGGGAACCAGCCCGTTTCCCTGCATCATCCGCCCACTGTGACGTATATCCGCGTGCAAAACAGCGCGCCCGAGAGAGAATCCCCCTACTCAGGCGCGCGTATTATACCGGAGCCGTTAGCGGTTAGCGATGAACGGTTAGTTAGAGCCAGGACAGACAGCCCTGAGATCGACATGAACTGTATGCGCGGCGCTCACCGGGGAAACCTCACCCCTTAACCCCCAGCCCCTTTTCCCCTCTCCACGTGTGGAGAGGAGCCAGGGGTGAGGTTCTTCACGCCATCCTCATACGCTCATGGCGGTCGAATGAAGCTCTAGCTCTGCATGCCTCAGGTTCTGTTCCTGGCTAAACGCTAACGGCTAACTGCTAACCGCTGTCTTCCGCTACGCAATCGTCATCAGCACTTTGTTCTGCTCGACGCTGTCGCCCGCTTTGACGTTGACATGACGGATCGTGCCGTCGCGCGGGGCTTTCAGCTCGTTCTCCATCTTCATCGACTCGAGGATCACCACCGTATCCCCTTTGGCGACGGCCTGCCCTTCGCTAACCGGCACGCGCACGATCAACCCCGGCATCGGCGCCCGGATCGCGACTTCGCCCGAGATGTCGCCCAGCGCCATGAAGGCGCTCGCCAGGCGGCGGCTGCGCTCGTCCGTGACCTTGACTTCGTACAGGTCCCCGGCCATCAGCACGTGATACTGATCGTCGCGCTCCTCGACCACTGCCTCATAGCTGAGGTGGTCGACCAGCAGCGAGTACAACTCACCCTCGCGCAGCTCGCGGAAGTCGATCGCGCGTGGCTCGCCGTTCACCAGGATGCGCCCGTCCGCGTTGATCTCGATCTCAAACGTGCGGCCGTTGACCGTCGCCTGATACTTCATGCGTGCCCCTCGTTCTACTCCGCCAGATTGCCGCGCTCCAGCGGCCCGCCGATCGACCCGATCATGATGGAGTCCATCAGGTACACCAGGAATTGCTCGGGCGATACCTCGCCCTCGTCGCTGATCACAGACTCGTCAAGCAGCGCCTCGACCGCCAGCAGATAGCGCCCGTAGGGCACTTCCAGGCGATGCCACACGCCCTGGTCGCCGCACTCATGCTCATCCACCGGCGCGCGCAGAATCCGCCCGTTGATCATCGTGGCGACTGTCTCGGTTTCGAACACGCCGCTCTCGACCAACTGGGCGGCGCGCTCAGCGTCTCCACCCACGGCGGTAGCGTTTTCCTCGTTGCCATAGTCGCTCACCTCAAAGCGCAGGCCCCAGAACGGAAGCTCCGCCGGGTCGGCCGGGCACTCGGCAATCACCATCGTGATCATCGCCGCGCCCATAAAGTCGTTCGTAGCGAGGTACTCGCTCATGTATTCCGCCAGCGCATCACCCCCGACTTCGCCCCAGTACGCGATGCGCTCCTCAAGCGTCTGCGTGCCCGACTGGGCTTCATCCTGCGTGAACGGCGGGCCGATCAGGTCCGCGATCAGGCGCTGAAGGATCGTGCCCCACTCGTCAAGAGTCGGCGCGGTATCGGCCACGGCGTCGATCGACTCGGCGCCTTCGAGGATCACCACTGTTTGCAGGGCGTCGCCTTCATACGCGGGCATTTGCTCAGGATTGCGCGGCGTCAGCAGCTCGGTGAACGCCTGGCCCGAGTAAACTTGTCCAAAGATAGTATGCAGGCCGTTCAGCCAGGGCGTCTGCGTGTACGTGATAAAGAACTGGCTGCCGTTGGTGTTCGGGCCTGCGTTCGCCATCGCCAGCAGCCCCGGCCGGTCAAAGACCAGATCGTTATCAGTTTCATCCGCAAACTGATAGCCCGGCCCGCCCGTGCCGGTGCCAGTCGGATCGCCGCCCTGCGCCATGAAGCCCGGCAGCACGCGGTGGAAGGTCGTGTTGTTGAAGTAGCCTTCGCGCGCCAGGAACACAAAGCTGTTGACGGCCAGCGGCGCGACCTCTTCAAACAGGTCTATCGTAATCGGCCCCTGCGCCGTGCACAGCACCGCCCAGTAATCGACGTCTTCCTCGAGCACGTCCTCAGCCTGCTCATATTCCCGCGTTTCCGGCTCGACGATGTTCTCCGTCGCCTCAGCACAAATCTGCTCCGGAGTTCGCGCCCCCTCCTGTGCGAGCGCGATGTTCCCCGGCATGCCTGTGAGGAGCGCCACGACCAGCGCCGCGCTCACCCACGCGCCTATCCGCTTCATAATCATGAGTTGCTCCTTTTGCTCCGTCTCAGCGCCGGGGGATCGCCGCTTACGCTGCCTCGGGCAGCAGGAAGAATGCCAGCGCTATGATCAAGTACACGCCCAACAGCATGAGGCCCTCAAACCAGTTCGTCTCGCCGTCTTCCGCGACCAGCGAGCCGACGTACGACGCCGCCGCCAGCGCGACGACCTCAGGGATGGTGAAGGCCAGGATCAGTTTATCTTCAAACAGCAGGCTGATAAACACCAGCACCGGCGCGACAAACAGCGCGATTTGCAGGCTGGAGCCAAGCGCGATCGTCATCGACAGCTCCATCCGGTTCTTGATCGCCTGCTGCACCGCGACAAGGTGCTCGGCCACGTTCCCGATAATCGGCACGATAATCACGCCGACAAATAGCTCGCTCCACCCCAGTTCTTCGACCACCGGCTCGACGGTCGTCACCAGGAACTCCGACATGAAGACGATCGCGATCGTCGCCGCCGCCAGCACGCCAATCGCCATCGGCATCGACCACTGCGGCGGGTGATGCACCTCGACCGCCGCGCCGGTCGCCTGATGCGACACTAGCGAATAGATGATGTTCCCGGCGTAGAGCAGGATCAGGATCAGCGCGATGCCCTCGCTTAGCAAAAGCTCGCTCTCGAACGCTTCCAGCTCGACAAACGTCACGTCGAACAGCGACGGAATCGCCAGCGCCATAAACGCCATGATCAACAGCGTCGCGTTCATCATCGCGCCGCGCCGGTCGAACACCTGGAGCCCGTTCTTCAGGCCGCCAAGCAACAGCGCCAGCCCCATTACGAGCAGCAGGTTGCCGAGGATCGAGCCGATGATCGACGCGCGCACCAGTTCCAGCAACCCTTCACGCAGTGCGAAAATCGTGATAATCAGCTCGGCGGCGTTGCCCAGGGTAGCGTTCAGCAGCCCGCCGATCTGCGGGCCGGTGCGGATCGCGATCTCTTCGGTCGAGGTGCCCATCAGCGCCGCCAGCGGGATGATCGCCAGCGCCGACGTGACGAATACCATCACCGGGTCGCCATCCGTCAGACGCAGCACGAACGCAATCGGCACGAAGATCAGCAGGGCATTAACGCTCAGGAGTTTTCGTAGCTGGTCCAACGGCTCACCTCGACAGGGCGAAGATGTACGGTAGGGTCATCAAACAACACTTCGGGCTAACAGCCAACCACGCGCGCCAGCCTCAGCCGCTAGCGGTGCATCCGCTCCCAGCGGCCGATCCACTTCCAGTTTGACGCATCGCGCTTGGGCCGCGCCACAATCTGCGTCGATTGCTGGCGCTGCTGGTGCTCGACCAGCGTCGCCAGGATCGCGGCGACTTCCTCGCGGTGCGGGTCTTGCGTTTCCTCTTGCAAGTGCATGAATTCCTCGACGAACTGCGTGTCGTAGCGCCCGGCCAGGAAGCGCGTGCTGTCGATCAGCTTCTGGTGGAAGGGCAGATTCGTCTTCAGCCCCATGATCTTGTACTCGGCCAGCGCGCGACGCATCCGCAACAGCGCCTCGCCGCGCGTGTCGCCCCAGGTGATCAACTTCGCCAGCAGCGAGTCATAGTACGGCGTGACCTCATACCCGGCGTAAATCCCCGAATCCAGCCGGACGCCCGGCCCGGTCGGCGCGACATGCACCATCACCTGCCCGACAGACGGCAGGAAATTGTTATACGGGTCTTCGGCGTTGATACGGCATTCCACCGCCCAGCCCTTGAAGCGCACGCCGCTTTCCGTCGGGCCCATCCGCCGCCCGCGCGCGATGCGGATCTGCTCTTTGACCAGGTCCACGCCCGTCACCAGCTCCGTGACCGGATGCTCCACCTGGAGCCGCGTGTTCATCTCCAGAAAGTAATAGTTCCGGTCCGCGTCGACCAGAAACTCGATCGTTCCGGCGTTGACGTAGTTCACCGCCTGCGCCGCGCGGATCGCCGCCTCGCCCATCTTTTGGCGAAGCTCGTCGTCCATGAACGGGCTAGGCGACTCCTCAAACAGCTTCTGGTGGCGCCGCTGGATGCTGCATTCGCGCTCGCCTAGGTGGATCGTGTTGCCGTGCATGTCGGCCAGAATCTGAAACTCGATGTGCCGCGCGCCTTCGAGCAGCTTTTCCAGGTAGATCGTGCCGTCGCCAAAGGCAGCCTCGGCCTCGCGGTGCGCCGCCGCCAGCGCGCTCTTTAGCTGCCCCGGCTCGCGCACGATGCGCATCCCCTTGCCGCCGCCGCCCGCCGCCGCTTTGACCATCAGCGGATAGCCGATCTTCTCAGCGGCGGCGATCAATTCGTCGTCGTTGAGGCCCGGCTCGGTCCCCGGCACCACCGGTACGCCTGCCGCCTGCATCAGCGCGCGCGCTGCCAGCTTGTCGCCCATCTGCGCGATCGCCTGCGGCGGCGGGCCGATGAAGACGATCCCTTCGTCCAGGCACGCCTGCGCGAAATCCGCCCGCTCGCTGAGGAAGCCGTAGCCGGGATGGATCGCGTCCGCTCCGGATCGTCGCGCCACGTCGAGGATGCGCTCGATGTTGAGATAGCTCTCGCGTGGAGCCGGTGGCCCAATGCGGTACACCTCGTCGGCGTAGCGCACGTGCAACGCCTCGCGGTCTGCATCGGAGTACACCGCCACGGTGCGAATACCGCCCAACTCGCGGCAGGCGCGGATCACGCGCACCGCGATCTCGCCCCGGTTGGCGATCAGAACTTTCTTAATCGAGAAGGTTTCAGCCATCGGTGTTCTTCGCCTTATGGTCAGTCGTCGATTGCGGGGCGCCCGGAGTCCACTCCTGCGCCGGAGACTGGATCGTATGCGCCTGGAAGATGTCGCCGCACGACGAGCGCACGCTGGCGCGCAGCACATCCCCCGGCGACACGGCGCGTAACCCGTCGAGCGCCTGCTGCCACGTCGGGTTGACGTCGTCTGCGCCTTCCGGCGGCAACATTACACGCAGCGCGACGTGGCTTTGAATCCGGTAAAAGTCCCACACCCAGATCACCTGCAAGCGGCGTGTGACATCGTAGCCGCTCCAGACGATATGCCGATCGGTCGCTTCGAGCTGCTTCAACTGCGCGGCGACCTGCTGCAAGCGCGGGCGCTGCTGAGCGTCTTCGATCGTGATGTCGAGCGTCAGCGTCGCCGGTTCCTCGATCGGCGCGCCTGCGGGCGGGCGGCTGTAGCAGACGTAGTTCTGCACCGCGACCGACGACAACACCGCGCTCGTGCCCAGCACCAGCCAGCGCCGGACCGGCGGCTGAGACGCCTGAGTAGTCGCGTCGTTCTTCGGATCGGCCTGTCCGTCGCTCACCGTTCACCCTTTGCAGGCGGTTCTGCCCAGGCAACCTCACCCCTCAACCCCGCTCCCTTTTCCCCTCTCCACGCGTGGAGAGAGGCCAGGGGTGAGGTTCTGCTCCTGGCAAACCGCTCGCTCCTTACATCCCATGCTCGCCGTTCAGCCAGCGGTTGAGCGCGACATCCAGCCCGGCGCCAATCGCCATCCCGATCGCCGTGCCCAGTGGAACGAGATCGATCAACAGGCCGCCCACCGCTCCGGCGAGGATCCCCGCCAGCATCAGCACGCCAGTCGGATAGCGGCGCGGGTCGGGCGGCGCATCCACCACCTCGCGCTCAAACCGATCGTCCAGCATCGCTGCACCTACAGCGGAATGTTCCCGTGCTTTTTCGGAGGATTGCTATCACGCTTGTTTTGCAGCATCTCCAGCGCATTGATCAGGCGCGGGCGCGTGTCTGACGGGACGATCACATCGTCGATAAACCCGCGCGACGCCGCGACATACGGGTTGGCGAACCGCTCGCGATAGTCCTGCACCAGTTCGTTTTTGCGCTGCACCGGGTCGTCCGCCTCAGCGAGTTCGCGCCGGAAGATGATGTTCACCGCGCCATCCGGCCCCATGACCGCGATCTCCGCCGTCGGCCACGCCAGATTGAGATCGCTGCGGATGTGCTTCGAGTTCATCACGCAGTACGCGCCGCCGTACGCCTTGCGCGTGACGACCGTGATCTTCGGGACGGTCGCCTCGCAATACGCATACAGCAGCTTCGCGCCAGAGCGGATGATCCCGCCGTGCTCTTGCGCCAACCCTGGCATGAAGCCCGGCACATCTTCGAACGTGATAACCGGGATATTGAAGCAGTCGCAGAAGCGAATGAAGCGCGCCGCCTTCTCGCTGGCGTCGATGTCCAGCACGCCCGCCAGCACCGCCGGTTGATTCGCCACGATCCCGACGCTATGCCCGCCCAGCCGCGCGAACCCGACGACGATGTTGCGCGCAAAATGCTCGTGGATCTCGAAGAAGCGCCCCTCGTCGACGATCAGCTTGATCAGCTCTTTGACGTCATAGGGCTTGCTCGGATCGTCCGGAACCAGCGTGTTGAGCGCCTCTTCCGTCCGCAGCGGGTCGTCTTTGGTCGGCTCGAACGGCGGGTCTTCCATGTTGTTCTGCGGGATGTACGTCAAAATCTCGCGCGTCAGAAACAGCGCATCTTCCTCGGAGTTCGCAGCCACGTGGCTCACCCCGCTGACCGCGTTGTGCGTCATCGCGCCGCCGAGTTCCTCAAACGTCACGTCCTCATGCGTCACCGCGCGGACGACATCCGGCCCGGTCACGAACATATACGACGTATCCTTCACCATGAAGATGAAGTCGGTCAGCGCCGGGCTGTAGACCGCCCCGCCAGCGCACGGCCCCATAATCACGCTGAGCTGCGGCACAAACCCGCTGGCGAGCGTGTTCCGCAGGAAAATATCCGCGTAGCCGCCCAGGCTGAACACGCCTTCCTGAATCCGCGCGCCGCCAGAGTCGTTCAGCCCGATAATCGGCGCGCCGTTCTTCATCGCCATGTCCATAATCTTGCAGATCTTCTCGGCGTGCGCCTCGCTGAGCGAGCCGCCCATCACCGTGAAATCCTGCGAGTAGACGTACACCAGCCGCCCGTTGATCGTGCCCCAGCCGGTCACCACGCTGTCGCCGAGATACTGGTTCTCCGGCCTGTCCATGCCAAAGTTGCGCTCGCGATGGACGACGAACGCATCCACCTCGCGGAAGCTGCCAGGGTCTAGCAGCAGATCGAGCCGCTCGCGTGCGGTCAGCTTGCCGGATCGGTGTTGCTTCTCGACGCGCTCCGGGCCGCCGCCTGCCATGCTTCGCAGGCGCATCTCGTTAAGCTGCTCGATCTTATGGTCGTGGTTGGTCATGCGGACACTTCTCCCGAACTCGGCTGAAATGGGTCATCAGGCAGGCAGATCGAAAGCGCGGCGAACGCGCCGCCAGCGCATCATCCACGCCGCCAGCACGATCAGCAACGCAGTCAGCGCGGCCTGGAACGCGATCCGCCCCCGGTCGAAGTCTGAGCGGGCATAGATCACGAGCCATAACACGCCAAACGCACCGTAGTTGCTCAAAATGATGAGAATCCAGCGCCGCGCCCACGCTCGGCGTCGCGCCAATCCGACCGCCAGCGCGCCAAGCACCACCGCCCAGATCAGCGCAAACCCGGCGCGCAGCAGCGGCGGATACGACACGCCCAGCGCCCGGTATGCGTCTGCATGAGCGACGTGATCCCACGCCAGCCCCACATTGATCGCGGCGATCGCAGCGACGATCGCGCTGAACACCCACACGATCCACGGGCGGGGCGCGCGCGTTGGTGGCACGTTTGACATACCGGCATTATAGCTTGGCGGATGGGGCGTTCCAAAACAACCACTAGTGTACAAGCGCAAGTGATAAGCGGGCGGAGCAAGCTCCGCCCCTACAATTCGGGTGTGTGAGCTGAACTTTCAATATGAACGACGCGGTACAATCGAGCTTAGCTGTTCAATGAGGGAAACAAGATGTGGAATGATGAAGCGTATTCGCGGCGGCATTCGCTGCGATTACGCGGTTTTGACTATACAAGTGCGGGGGCATACTTCGTGACCCTCTGCGTTGCAGATCGTGCCTGTTTCCTCGGTGAAATCGTGGATGGCGCAATGTGCTTGAATCCGCTCGGGCGCATTGTCGCCGAGAGTTGGCTCGCCTTGCCTACCCGATTTCCCGTGATCG